>JANQFT010000530.1 GCA_028277685.1 Phycisphaeraceae bacterium | reverse complement strand
TGGCCGACCTGGTTACACTGCAGGATGAATTCGGCGTGGATGTGGCCGGCCGCACGATCGCATTCGTGGGTGATGGCAATAACGTCGCGCTTTCGCTGGCTGCGCTTTGCGGACGACTGGGCGTGCGGTTCGTGCTGGCCGCACCGAAGGGTTATGAACTGCCACCGGAGATGGTCGAAGGTCTGCAGAAAGATTCACCCAAAGCGAGTATCACGGTGACCAACGATCCGGTTGAAGCGGTGCGCGAAGCCGATGCCGTGTACGCCGACACGTTCGTTTCCATGGGCCAGGAAGCGGAAAAGCAACAACGCCTGGATGACTTTGCCGACTTCCAGTTGAACGCCAACCTGATGGCCGCCGCCCCGAAGCAGGCGATCGTGCTGCACTGTTTGCCGGCCTATCGGGGAATCGAAATCACCGATGAGGTGATCGATGGCCCACAAAGCCGCGTGTTCCCGCAAGCCCACAACCGGCTGCACGCCCAAAAAGGTCTGCTGGCGGTATTGCTGGGTAATGCCTGAGCCGCTCGCGCCGCCTACCATGCTCGCATGCCTGATCTGCCCATCGAACAACTGATGCTGGTCGTTGTCGGCGCACACCTGCGTGCGGAAACGGGGGATCGCCCGCTGGCCTACGGCTTGGCCGAAGACATCAAAGGACGGCTGCAGCGACTCAATGAACACTTCACCTACGTGCCGGTCGTGTGTACCGACGTGTGGTACCTGAACAACACTGAACTGCACGAACAGCCGGTGATCAGCCTGGGTGGCCCCGGGGTGAACGGACTGAGCGCATTCCTGTACCCCAAGTTGCCCACCGCCCTGGCCGTGGAAGACAAACTCGTCGTGCAGGTGGATGTGGAGATGAACGACCTGCGCTCTGCGGTGTGGGGTGTGGATGCCCAACACAGCGCCGCGGCCATCGACCTGTTCGCGAAAAAGTACCTCGACGATTTCCTTAACGCCGCGGTGGATGATGTTCCCCCCGAGTTCGACTAGCCTCAACTCCATCCGGTTCAATCGTTTGGAAGGACGAAGCAACACAACATACGAAAAGCACCACGCAGTTGCGTGGTGCTTTGGGTTTACTTCATCAGTGACCTGCGATCACGTGGCCGCGCCGACCGGTTGCTGTTTCTTGCCGGCGTGAATTTCGTGATCCCATACGATCATGCCAGGTTCGTACGGCGTGGCCATCAGATTATTGCCTGGGATGACACGCACGGCGAAACCATAGCGACCGGAGTTACTGGCCGACACCTGACCGCGGAAGCGGTAGTTGCCGTTCTCCAGTGCATCGACCATGCGCATGTCCACGGCACGGCCTTTCTCGATGCGACCTTCAGGGTCCATCGGGCCGTGGTAGGTTTGCACGCGCACATCTTCGGGTGTGAGTTCACCCAGGTGAATCACCGCGTTCACATCGAGCGGTTGACGCACCGACAAAGGTTCGGCCGTATCTGCTTCAATTTCCAGCACCTTCACGCCATTCCAGTGGTGGCGCAGGCGATCCTTGTAATGCGCCAGTTCGAAAGCGCGTTCGTAATTGTTCGCAATCATCTGTTCCGAGCGAACGTGCGAAGGCATGTAGTACTGCTCGGCGTAGTCCTGCACCATGCGGTTGGTGTTGAACGCCGGACTGAGCGTCTTCATGCACTTCTTCATCCAGGCGATCCACTGGCGCGGCAGGCCGTCTTCACCACGTTCATAATAAAGTGGCACCACGCGCTTCTCGAGCAGGTCGTAGAGGGCCTGGCTTTCCACTTGATCCTGGTAATCGTAGTTGGCGTACACCTCGCCGGAGCCGATCGCCCAGCCGAGATCGGTTTCGTGGGCTTCATCCCACCAGCCATCGAGGATGGAGAGATTCAGCACTCCGTTGAGCGCCGCCTTCATGCCGGACGTGCCGGATGCTTCCATGCCGCGGCGCGGGGTGTTCAACCACACGTCCACACCACTGACCAGGTAACGCGCCACATTGATGTCGTAGTTCTCCACGAACACCACGCGACGACTGTGACCATGTTCACGGGCAAAGTGAACGATCTGACGAATCAGTTCCTTGCCCTGCGTATCCGCGGGGTGCGCCTTACCGGCCACGACAATCTGCACCGGACGTTCGGGGTCGCCCAGAATACGCATCAGGCGTTCGGGATCGCGGAACAGCAGGTTCGCACGTTTGTACGTGGCGAAACGACGAGCAAAACCGATGGTGAGCGCACGATGGTCGAGCGCTTCACTGGATTGCTCGATCTCGGCCGTCGACGCACCACGACGTTTGAGGTGTCCCTTCAAGGTGCGGCGCACCCACGAGACCAAACGCTGGCGACGTTCGTCATGCACGCGCCAAAGCTCTTCATCGGGAATCTGCGTGATGCGTTCCCACACGCTCTGGTCTTCGGGGTCGGTCTGCCAACGCAGTGACAGGTAGCGATCGTGCAGACGGGTGAGTTGGCTGCTGATCCAACTGCGGGCGTGCACACCGTTGGTCACGTGACCGATGGGCACTTCTTCGTTGGGCAGGCCGGGCCAGATGTTGTTCCACATCTCGCGGGCGACCTTGCCGTGCAGTTTGCTCACGCCGTTGGCTGCATCACTGGTGCGCAGGGCGAGCACCGCCATGCTGAAGAACTCGTTCTTGTTGAACACGTTTTCACGACCGAGGGCAAGCATGCCTTCAAAGTCGAGTCGCAGCGCGGGATAGAAGTCTTTGAAGTACCGCTGAATCATGTCCTGCGGGAAGCGATCGATGCCGGCAGGTACCGGGGTGTGCGTGGTAAACACATTACTGGGGGCACAGGCCCAACGCGCTTCGTCGAACGACACATCATTGGCTTCGATGAATGTGCGGATGCGTTCGAGAGCAAGGAACGCCGCGTGACCTTCATTCATGTGGTACACGGTGGGTTGAATACCCATGGCATCGAGGGCGCGCGTGCCGCCGATACCCAGCACGATTTCCTGGCGGATGCGCGTTTCCATGTCTCCGCCGTATAGTT
>JANQFT010000395.1 GCA_028277685.1 Phycisphaeraceae bacterium | reverse complement strand
GGAACGCAGACAGTTTCACTTCATCGCGTTCGCCGTACATCGGCTCGCCGCGCACGTTGAACTCGTAATTCCCACGCGGTGGTGCGTTGTGGCCGCCGGCCACCGGGCCTTCGATCACGAAGCCATCAATCTTGCCGTTCGATTTCTTCGCCAGCGCCATCGCCAACGTGCTCGACGCCACAATGCCCAGCATCTTCGGCCGCTTCAGTTGCGGCGCTTTGCTTGGTCCGCCGAACAGATCATTCGGGTCAAACGAACTGGTCGATAGTTCGCCGGTTTCATCACCGGTCACATCGATCTTCAGTGTGGCGGCTTCGCCTATGGCAAACTTATCCAACACGCCTGGGATGCTGCGGGGAATGCCCGCACCCATCAGCACATAATCAACGCCGGCCAACATTGCGCCGAAGATCGACGGCAACGTGGGCATCTGAATCTTTTCAAGGTAGTTCACACCCACCACGCCATCGTGGCCTTCCTTCGCCAACCACACTTCGACGAAGTTGGCCAGCACCGTCAAGTCGATGAATGCCTGACTCGGTTTCACCAACGGCATCGGCGGCAAGCGGTAAGGTTGATTGCTCGCGATGCCACCCTCGACGAAGTACTTCTTCAGAATGTCGTCCGCAATACTGCGAATGGGAAAAGCATCAATTGCGCGACGCATGTGACCACCCGGGTCGCCTTCCTGAAGACGCCTGCCAAGCACAATGGCAATGCCTGTTCCGGAAACCACACCCAGTTGTCCCTGGCGAGCCACGGCATTCGCCAGGCACCAGTTAGAAACACCCACTCCCATGCCGCCCTGAATGATCTGAAATGACGACATGTAATCTCCGTCTTACCCCACCCGTTGTATGGCGATCGCGGGTGCTGCCTCAGTCGCATGCTCTGGCATGACACTGGGCAGGCCACGCGGTTGCTTCGTGCTGGCCTGGAACCTACGAGGTCACCAAGTCCACGGAAGGATTTTCACGACAGGCCGGACGCCTGCCCAAAGGCTATCTCGGCATTTTAGCAACTTCTGCGACAGAATGGGAACCGTTACGTACATCAGTTCTCAATTCCCTTAAGTACTTGTCGCTGCTGACGCTTCAAACAAGAAGTACGAAGCACATCCATCCAGAATAGTTGCCGTGAGGCTACCTCCCAAAGCCGGATCGAAGTGCTGCGCTGGCCCGGATTCTTGTTTGGCCGCGACCTGACAGGTGACGGGATCGGGATTTCGGCGATCGTGGATCGCCGGCTGAACATGGCAAACAAGACGCCGCATCAGCCCTTTCCTATGCCATTGCACCAACTATGTTTACGCACATTCTCGCCCAAAAGAACACGGATGTTAAGGGGGAATCCGGACTTGCGCTTCGCTACAGGTTGGCTTGGGTGTGATCACTCAAGCCTCATGCCTTAAACCTCAAGCCGCTCAAAAGAATCGGTTGATGTCGTTGTAGGTGACGATCAGGAAGATGGTGCCCAGCAGGACCAAGCCGACCACGCTGATGGCAGATTGGATGTTGGCGGGCACGGGTTTGCCGCGGAGTTTTTCGATCATCAGCAGGACGAACAGGCCGCCGTCGACGATGGGCAGGGGCAGGAAGTTGATGACCGCAAGGTTCACGCTCAGCAGGCCCATGAAGAACAGGAGGTAGGGCAGGCCTTCCTCGGCGAAGCGCGAGCCGCCCACCGCAATCCCGACCGGGCCGGACAGGTGTTCGGTTTTGATCGAACCCTGGTAGAGGCGTGCGAGGGTGATGTAGACCTGCTTGCCGAACAGCCAGGTCTTGTCGAGGCCCATGGCCACGGCTTCGCCCACGCCGTCCGCCTTCTGCAGTGTCTTCAGCGGATCGAAGATGCCGATCGGATCACCCCAGGCCAGACCATCGATGGCGGTGGCGGTTTCGTCATCCAACGGCAGCGCGATCGCTTCTTCGGTTCCACCGGCAATAGGTAAGGCGGCGGTGATCGCCAAGTCGTTGTCGGCGCGAGCGACGATCGCTCGGCGCATCTCGGCGTAGTCTTTCACGGGGGTACCGTTGATAGCGGTGATCTGTGTGCCGGCCAACAAGTTGAGCTTATCGGCGGGACTGTCGGGAATCACCTGCGCGATGTAATTCGTGTCGAGCGCCCAACCGACGGAGACGCCCAGCTTCGGCGATGACCATGGCCAGCGCTTGCCCGGAGTGACTTTGGTTTCAAGTCGCTCGCCGTTGCGCAGCAGTATGAGTTCCACCTCACCGGTGGAGCGGACAACCGTGTTGACGAATTGCGAGACGGAGGGCCACATCTCGCCGTTGATGGCCACGACGATGTCTCCATCTTCCACGATGCCGTAGGCAGGACTGGTTTTATCACTCGGTGCGATAGTCACCGGCGGCACCATGCCCAGCAGGTGATGCACGGGCTGGGTTTTGTCTTCGCCTTCTTGCCATGGTGCGGGCAGTTTGCCGATTTGCAGGGCAGTCGCGGGAGGCAACTGCGCGGTGACGGTATTGCCTTCGCGATCGGTGAACGTGAGCGACATTTCCTCGCCCTTCGAGACGTTAATCAGGCGTTGGAATTGCCAGTGATGTTCGATGGGTTGTTTGTCCACCGCGGTGAGGGTCATGCCGGGCGTGAGCTTCTCGTCCAGTTCGGCCAGGTCTTTGGCCAGTTGGTCGTAAGGCGTGGGGTGATCCAGTCCGACGCGGCGTTTCATCCATTCGCGGAAGGCGCCCTGGTCGGCTTCGTGATCCAGACCGAAGATGCCGCCGACGATGCTGGCGAACCATGATCGCGAATCATTCGGTACGGCAAAGTTCAGCGACTGCGGCGGCTTGATGCCGAGCGAAAGGATGTTCAACTCCGCATCGGCTTCGGGTTTCATTTTGAACGTGAGCGTGCCGCCGGGATCATCCTGCCAGGCGGGGCGTTCGACGGTGATGTTCAAACTGGATTCGGGGTGCGTCAGCGCGGAGGCGATCTTCAGTTCCATGAAATCGACGGGTGGTTCATCATGGATGGAGATGACCTTGTCGCCGGGCTTGAGCCCGATCTGGGTTTGGTCGCCATCTGCGGCGGTGACGGCTGCGGGTGAATTGGGCACCACATCACCGACTAAAGCTGGGGGAAACAGCACGCCCCACATGAATGCGATAACAAAGAACAGCGCGCCGAAGATGATGTTCATGATCACGCCGGCACTGACCACGCAGACGCGCGCCCAGATGGGTTTCTTGTTGTAGCTGCGGGGGTCTTCGCTGAGTTTGGTGGGGTCGAGGTCGTCCTGGCCGAGCATCTTGACGTAGCCGCCGAGGGGCATCCAGTTCAAGCGGTATTCGGTTTCGCCGAAGTCATCTTC
>JANQFT010000377.1 GCA_028277685.1 Phycisphaeraceae bacterium | reverse complement strand
GAAAGCATGTCCTATGACACGGGGATGGCGCTGGTGCCGTTCCTGCAGGTTGAGCTGCAGGAAGGTTGGCGGATTTCCCGCCCTGATGTGGATGATTCGGCGGAAAACTACAACAACGGCTTTGCCACGTTTGTCAAGAACATCGGCCTGACCCGCGCGATGTCGATCGCGGGGACCGTCTGGAATGATGCCGACGCCACCACCGTGCAGGAGGTTGATGAAATCGGTCTGACCGGTGTGAGAGTGTTCATCGATGATGATGGCGATGGCGAATACGATGACGATGAACGCAGTGTCGTCACCGATGCGGCAGGTCGCTTTGATTTCGGCATCCTGGCGACGAATGACAGTGGCTATCGCGTGGTGGCAGAGCGGCCAGCCGGCTGGAAGACTTCCACCGGCACCATCATGCATGTGGACATGGTCAACCTGGCGGAGCGCGAGCTTACGTTCGGTTTCTACGCTGAGCCGGAACTGCAGGGCTTGACTGCGGCTTTTTCGCATATCAAGTTGGGTGAACAGATCGATCTTACGGTGGACACGCCAAGCGATGCCGATGGCGAGGTGGCGCAGGTTTTCTTCCTGCATGATGCCGATGGGGATGGACAACTCAGCGATGGTGACAGGATTCTGAACGTTGATCACTCCGGGGCGGATGGTTTCACACTGTCCCGTCCGTTGGATCATCTGCCGCGTGGGTATGCGAACATTCTTGTTGTTCCCGTCGATGCCGATGGCATCATCGGCCAGACGACCACAATTACCGTCGCGCTGAGTCATCCCGATTGGCAGATGCCGGACAAAGCCAAGCTGACCTATGTCGAGGCCGATGGCACGCAGGTACAGGTGCAACTGCGCGGCGGAACCGCAGATATCAGTTTCACGAACCCCGAAGCAACGGTTTGGCAGGTGGGGCGTAATTACCAGGTGGTGGGCGGCTCCACGAACATCTATGAAATCGTGTTGCACGACACCACAGAGAAAAGCAAACTGCAGATTCGCACGCGCGCCAAAGATCGCAACGCCGATCGTTACGCCAGCTTAGGTGGTATTGTCAGCGAGACGCCGTTGAATCAGATCGATGCCCGCATGGTCGACTTCCATGACTTGGGTATTGCCTTGGTTGGTGAAGCTTATGCCCGTCAGTTACGCATGCACGACCTGTACGGCGATGCCATCATCCTGATGGAAGGCGTGGCCCCGAAGGCAGTGAAGATCGAACTGAACGATGCCTGGGATACCACAAAGATGTATGTCTCTTCTGAGGTATCGCAACTGAAAGCCAATCAGTGGCTGGCCGGGGAAATCGTGCTGCCATCAGCAAACAAAATTCAAATTCGCGAGCACCTGTCCACGAACTTACTCCTGACTGATCCGGATGTGCGCTATTCAATCAACCAGCTCAAGGTGGGCGGGGGCATGTTCGAAACTTCCGTGGTCACCGCCACTGACATCAACAAGATTCAGGTTGGGGCGATGGTGACCAGCCGTGTGCTGGCAGGCGGTCTTGGGCCGAACCTGCCGGGGACTGGTGAAGGTCTGGCCAATCTGCGCTCCTTCCAGGTGAAGGGTAACCGCGATTTCAATCGTGACGCTTCCCTGTTTGTGGATTCGCACGTCGCAGCCCGTGAGATCCGCAATGTGAAGCTGAAGAATCCGCAGCACATTGATACGGGGTTGGCCTTCGGCATCTACTCCGACAACGTTCGTGCGGGTAAGCGTGTGGACCCATTCTTGTTGCACGACTACGAAGAACTGCTGCCGTTCTACACCGTGGTGTGACAGGCGAGGTTACTGGTTCAGTTCATTCTGCAACTTGCGTAACAGGTCAAATGCAGCCAGGGGGCTGAGGTTGTTCAGGTCTGTCTCGCGCAGTTCGGTCACGGCCGGGTGCTCCACGTATTCAGTAAACAGACCGAGTTGAGCGGGGGGATCGTGCTTCGTCGGAACCTGTGTTTCGTTTCGGTCGGGCCTGGCGGTGGCGGTGTGCACGGCGAGTTGGGTCATCAGTTCGTTGGCACGCTTCACCACTTCCGGGGGGAGGCCGGCGATCTTGGCCACGTGAATGCCGTAGCTGCGATCAGTCGCGCCGGGGGCGATGCGATGCAGGAACACCACCTGGTCGGCCCATTCGCGCACGGTCACGTTCAGGTTGGCCACGTTCGGGTATTGCTCGGCCAGGTCGGTCAGTTCGTGATAGTGCGTGGCGAACAGCGTGCGGCACCCCCGGAAGGCTAGATGCTCCGTAATAGCCCAGGCCAAAGCCAAACCATCCAGCGTGGATGTGCCACGTCCGATCTCGTCCAGGATGACCAGACTCCCGGGTGTGGCGTGGTGGGTGATGTTGGCCGTCTCGGTCATCTCGACCATGAACGTGGATTGGCCGGCGTGCAGTTCATCCGATGCGCCGATGCGGGTGAAAATGCGATCGGTCAGCCCGACGGTTGCGCTCTTCGCTGGCAGGTAACTGCCGGTGTGCGCGAGCAATGTGAGCAGGGCGGTTTGCCGGATGTATGTAGATTTACCTGCCATGTTCGGGCCGGTGATGAGTGCGAGGCTTGCCTCATCCGCTCGGCCCTCGGCCCCAGGCCCCAGGCTCACATCATTTGGCACGAAACGATCGGCGAGGATTTCATCCAGTACCGGATGACGACCTTCTTCAATGTGCAGCACCGGATCGTCGACAATGGTGGGGCGGACGTACTGATGCCGCACCGCGCGCCGTGCGAAGCAGGCCAACACATCCAGCGCCGCCACGATGTCGGCATAGGCGTGCAGTTGTGTCAGTTCATCTGCGGCTGAGGCGATCAGTTTGGCGAACAGTTCCTGCTCACGCGCGATCGCTTTGGTTGATGCGCTGAGTACCTTGTTTTCGTAGTCCTTCAACTCAGGGGTGATGTAACGTTCCGCGTTCTTGAGCGTCTGCTTGCGCGTAAAGGTGTCAGGTACCTTATCCGTGTGGGCGTGGGTGATTTCGATGTAGTAGCCGAAGACTTTGTTGTAGCCCACCTTCAGCGTGGTGATGCCCAGTTCCTCGGTGAGTTGTTTCTGGTAGTCGGCGAGCCATGCATTGGAATCACGCTCAAGTGAGCGGTACTCATCGAGTTGCTTATCGTAACCATCACGAATCAGCCCGCCTTCACGCAGGTGGGCCGGGGGCGCTTCGATGCAGGCTTCGGTGATACGCTTGGCCAACACATTCAAAGGTTCGACCAGCGCGCCGAGTTGTTCGTGCATCGGGCTGAGCGTGGGGCGATCGGCAAGTAAGATGTGCAGCGTCTGTACCGCCCCGACGGAACTGCCCAACGCCACCAGGTCGCGCGGGCTGCATCGGCCGATGGCGAGTCGCGCGCCGATGCGTTGGATGTCCTGTACCGGGGTGAGCAGTTTCATCAGGTCATCACTGAACTGTACATCATCGATGATCGCAGAACGTGG
>JANQFT010000319.1 GCA_028277685.1 Phycisphaeraceae bacterium | reverse complement strand
ATCCTGAAACCATGCGAGACCTGCGACGAGTCGTCGTGCGATACCGACGTCGATTCGTGCTGCTGTTCTTCGCGGTGGCCACCAGCGTGCTGCTGATTGGCCTGGCTTTGCCCAGGCGCTATGAAGCTCGCGCGATCTTTGAGCGCCGCAATGACCTGGTGATGACCGAAATCGCCGGCCGCGGTGCGCCGCACTCGTTCCGGATGCTTAAACGATCACTCGCTGAAGAGCTTCGTGGAGCGCCGGCCATTGAAGCTGTCATTGACCAACTGGGGCTGACCCCCAAGCCAACCGCCGACATGCCTCAGGAACAGCGTCACAAGATGCGCATCGCGCGTCATGACCTGCTGCAGGACATTCACCGTAACCTGATCGTCAACTTCGATATCTCGACCAAGGAACTTGACCGTGTTCGGCTGACCTACGTGGGGCAGGACCCAGCGATGGCCCGGGTGATCGTGAATACTTTGGTCACCAATTACATTCAGCGCACCCGCACGCAGATTGACAGCATGCTCACGCAGGCGGCCGAGTTCTTCGAAGAGCAAGCTTCCGATGCGCGAAATCAGATCAACTCATTGGAAGATCGCCGCTTGAGGTTTGAGGTGGAACACGCCGGCCTGCTGCCCAGCGATTCCACCAGTGTGCAGGATTCGCTCACCATGGCCGAGGAAGAGTTGGTCTTGCTGGATCGTCGGCATGCCTCGTTGGGTAGCCGCATCGACAAACTCGAGGCGAACCTGAGTGGCGTCAATGGTGACTCGCCTTCACAAGTAGTTCGCGGTGCCAATCCTGATTACGTACGCCTTGAAAGTGAACTGCGCGCTTACGAGAAGAAACTCGAACAGGCAATCATCGTCAACAAGATGACGCAGAAGCACCCAACCGTGCAGGTCCTGAAAACACAGATTGCAGATCTGCACGCAGAACTGAAGAAGACACCGCAGGAAGTGGTCACCCAACGCGTTTATGGTGACAGCAGTAAGCGGAACGGCCTGGAAATGGCCCTGCTGAATGCCCGAAACGAACGTGAGTCGCTCGAACACGAACTGACCGTCGCCCAGAAGAAGGTGGCACGGCTGCGTGCACAAATCGCCCAGTTCTTCCCCGTGCGTGCAGAGTACCGAAAGATCGAACGCGATATCGGTCAGGCGCAATCGCAACTGTCGTTCTGGGAAGGCAACCACCGCCGTGTCACGATGGCGTTGACGGCCGAGTTGGGTCAGCGTGGTATCAGCCTTGACTTCATCACGCCGTGTGGCCCCATGGGGCGGCCTACTTCGCCGAACCTCACCCAGATCATGTTCTCTGCTTTGGCGCTGGGTTTGGTGGCTGCGGTGGCCGGCGTGTTGCTGGCAGATCGCACCGACCAGACCATCCACAGCATCGAACAGGCCAACCGCAACCTGAACGTACCCGTGCTGGGTGCCGTGGCGGAAATCATCACCCATCGCCAGGCAGCCATGCGAAGGCTCAGTCATCAACTGCTCATACCAGGTGCGATTGCCGTGCTGGTGTTCATGATGATGACCGCAGCGTATTTGAACTACGCCAGCTTGCAGAAGCCGCAGATTGTCGACACGCCGGAAGAGAAGAACGCACAGCCCCAAGCCGTGTCAGAGTTTCCTGCCTCTGATGTGACCGCGGCGCGGATTGCCTTGTCATTGACTGCCCTTGATGGGCCTCGCTCCGGTAAAGACTTTGCCGGCGACTAAGGACTGAGAAAGATGTACCTCGAGCATTACAACCTGAAAGCCGCGCCGTTCGAGAACACGCCCGACCCGCGTTTCCTCTATGCCTCGGACGACCACACCGAAGCCCTCGCGGGCATCGAATACACCGTGCGGATGCGTAAAGGCATCGTGTTGGTGAGCGGTGAGATCGGTTCCGGCAAAACGATCATCACGCATGTGTTGCGTCAACGATTGGGACGCACCGCCACGTGCTTTCTGATTCGCCAGGGGCACACCAACCCCGAGCAGTTCCTGCGCGATGTTTGCCGTGAAATGAAAGTCACCGTGCGTGAAGACGCCGACCGTGGCCAGATTCTCCGCGAGATCGAACATTTCCTGGTCGAGCAATCACGCTACGACAAACCGGTGGTGTTGATCATCGACGAGGCACAGATCATGAGTCGGGCGGTGCTGCACGAAGTGCGCATGCTCAGCAACATTGAAACGCCCAAACAGAAATTGATGCAAATCGTGCTGATGGGGCAGCCTGACTTGCGGCACGTACTGCGCGATCCGGAGATGGATCCCATTCGTCAGCGTGTAGCGTTAAGTCATCACCTCAATGGCATGAACGTGGAGCAGACGGGCAAATACATTCAGCACCGTATCACCGTTGCCTGCGATGGTGATGAAGCTCCCGAGGTGTTCGAACAGGACGCCATCGAAGCGATCTATGAATTCACCGAAGGCATTCCGCGCATGATCAATTACGTAGCGGATAACTGCCTGTTGGTCGGCTATGTCAAAGGCGCGAAAACCGTTGATGCGGCCATTGTCCGTCATGTGACACAGAACATGATGCTGCACAACGGTGGTGGTGTCTCGTCGTTGGTTGACTGTGAACCGTTGAAACTGCGAGCCGCCTGAGCCTTACTGAGCGTGAGGAGTTCGTCATGGGTTACGTGTTTGATGCACTGAACAAGTCTGGCAAACAGCCGCCTGATTCCGAAGCGAACAACGCGCCGGAACAAACGCAGAAGTTGCGCCTGGGCGAGCATCTTGCCGCCGCGACCGCTTCTGCCACCGAAGCTGAAGCTCCGGTGATTGATGCGGACATCCCGCCGGTGACCACGTTGCCGGAAGGGTTTGATGAACGTCTTGTCGCCGTGACCGATGCCTCCAGCATCATGGGTGAAGAGTACCGTTCGATCCGCACGCGACTGCTCGCCAGATGGCAACATCGCCGCCACATGATTCACACCATCACATCAGCCACGCCGAAAGAGGGCAAAACGCTGACTTCGCTCAATCTTGGGTTGTGCCTCAGCGAAATGCCCGACCGGCGCACGATCGTGGTGGAATGCGACCTGCGTATCCCCATGTTTCAGAAGATGCTGAAGCTGGGCGAAGGCACGGGTATCGTGCATGTGCTGCAGGGCAAGGCGGATTTGGATGAAGCGATCAACAACTCTGTCCGTCCGAACCTTTCGGTCATTTCTGCCGGTCAGGTGGCGGCCGGCGATGCAACGCAGATGTTGTCCAGTCCCGAGTTCACCTCGATTCTGACCAACCTGCGTGAACGCTATGACCACGTGATTGTCGACACACCACCCGTGCTTGACCTTGCGGATGCCGGCATCGTTGGCGGGCAATCCGATGAAGTGATTGTCATTGTCCGTATGAATCGTACGCCACGTTACCTGGTGGACGAAGCCATTCGTACACTGAACAGCTACGACGCGCCGGTCAGCGGCTGCGTGTTGACGGATCGTCAACTCAGTTCGCACGGTGGTTACAGCTATTGGTATCGCGGCTACTACCGGAACAGTTACGCCAGCCGCTATGTGTACTCGCAATCCTCCAGGCACGCACACCGTCGTAGCGCCTGATAGTCCTCGGTTCGCGAAGGAAGTGACGTTGAACCTCTGCATGCCAAAAACGAGAAACGCCAGCAGCCTAGCTGCTCGTCCGAAACTGCTGATGGTAACGCACCGCGTTCCCTATCCGCCGAACAAGGGCGAACGGATCCGCAGTTGGAACCTGCTCAAACGCCTGACCGCGCACTACGACATCTACCTCGCGGCTCTCGCCGACCGCACCGTGTCGTACCAGGTCTGGCAAACACTCCACGAGCACACCACCGATCTCGCGCTCGCGCCCACCAGCGCCATCAGCCGTGGTATCGGCGCGGTACGATCGGCCATCAACGGGCGTTGCTTCACCGAAGGCGCATTTGCGCATGAACAGTTGACAGACGCGATCAACCGTTGGACTGCCCAGCATAAATTCGATGCCGCCTTGGCGGTGTGTTCCTCGACCGCGCAGTATGTGCAGCATTTGCCGATTCCGCTAAAGGTGTTGGACCTGGTGGACGTGGATAGCCGTAAGTGGGCCGATTATGCCCGGGCATCGCATGGCGTGAATCGGTGGATATACAGCACCGAAGCGAAGCGATTGGCTGAATACGAGCGCACATTGGCAGACCAGTTCAATCAGGTGCTCGTCACCACCAATGCCGAAGCGAAACTGTATCGCCGCATCGCGCCCAATGCGGAAGTCACCATCGTGCCCAACGGGGTCGACTTCGAATACTTCACACCACAGATTCATCCGCATCAACCGGTCGCTGTGTTCACGGGTGTGCTGAACTACAAGCCGAACGTGGAAGGGCTGGATTGGTTGCTTCGTCGCGTGTGGCCGAACGTGCTTCGCCGCGTGCCGCAGGCAGAGTTGCGCATCGTGGGGCGTGAACCCTCGCGTAAGGTGCGCCGCATGGACAGCGTACCCGGCGTTGAAGTGATCGGCCCGGTCGATGATGTGCGCCCGCACTTGGCCGAAGCCTCGGTCTCGCTCGCGCCGCTGCATATCGCACGCGGTATTCAGAACAAGATTCTTGAAGCGATGGCGATGTCGCGCCCGGTGGTCACCACGCATCACGCTGCCAAGGCCGTGGGGGCACGCAGCGGTCGTCATCTGTATGCGATCGATCACCCCGATGCCTGGACTGAAGCCATCGTACATCTGTTCGCCGACGCCACCACCGCCCAGCGCATCGGTACCGCGGCGCGCCAGTTCGTCATGCAGTATCACGATTGGAACGACTGTACCGCCCGCATGACCCAAACCCTCGAGCAAAACAGCAAGACAATCCGCGCGGAAGTACTTGCCGCGACCAAATCGCTGGTCCGCGCTGCGTAATTCCATGCCCTAAGAAACGACATAACTCACGCTCACGCCGCTTGATCGTTTGGTGCGATCAGCGGCGTTTTCTTTTGCGGTGTGCGGCGACCGACCCGAAACAGGTCGGCGATGTGGACCGACTGATCTACTCTGTCAATGCCTGTTTGATCGCTTCAATGGCCGCCTGTTCGTGTTCCATCATTTGCTCGACGGCCCGCACGCCCGCATCGCGTTTGGCTTGGTCCGTCAGCCAGTCGATTCGCGCTTGATCCAGTTGCTTGGTTGGTGGCGTGAAGGGGGTGAATGCTTCACTGGCAAGTTTCACCTGTGCGCGATAATGCATGGCTGCGGCTTCAAGTGGCTCGCGCGCTTCGGGCAGATGTTCCACCGCCTGCTCGCAGAACTTTGCCGCCGCTGCGCGACCACGCACGATCTGATCAACCGTCAACTCCAGGTTGCGATACTCCCTTTCATCTGCGGGCGCACCTTCGGTCTTCAGTTGATCGATGTTGATGTTGTTCAGCTCCGCCAGGTCTTCCGCCCAAGCCTGGTATGCACTGGAACCGAAGTGCACCTCACGGGGCCAGTGCGATTCGCCAACCGGTGCGTGATAATTGTCCACCGCAAGTTCAAGCGTCATGCGGATACGATCTTTGCCACTTGGTACTTCACCTTTGGCACCAAGAATGAACGCGGCGCTGGATTGCCAACCGCCCAGCGTGCTGTAACGATGCTCAGTGAATGCGCCGCCGCGCACCTGGCCATCCCAGTGTCCCACCGTGCCCAGGCCTACCGTCGGTCCGCTGATGCCGGGGATGGGACGCCAGCCTGATTCGGTACCATCATCGTAGTGCATTTTGAGATCAGCCCGGTTGTAGCCGGTGATCACCCCCCAGCGGCCACATGAGTCATCGATCCCCAGAGCCATGGCGCAACGCCCGGCATCGATCTCAGCCCAGATCAGCTCAAGGAACGCAAACGTTTTTGCCCGAACTTCGTCTTCCGGCATGCTCTTGACAACGCCGAAACGCCCCAGCGAGAGAAAACGGCTTTGGTAGCCCAGCGCCTTGCCGGCGCAGGTGAGTGGTTCCATGGGGGCGGATAAATGTAGATCGCCCCCGTACCAGTCGCGGTTGTGCGCGATGAGGAACGCCTCGCCGGACAGGGCGGCCAGTTCGTCGAAGCTCACCTGTTCGCCACGTTGCGCGAGCATGGCCTGCAACGCTCTCAGTTGGGAATCCCAACGGATCGTTTCGGCCATCGGTTCGCGATGCTTAAACTCAGCGATCCACACGCGATTACCGTCATGTTTGGGGGTGATGGCGGTGGGGGCAGAATCAGTCATGTCCATATCCTTCTGCTGTGTGGGAGATAACAGGAAGAAACCGGTGGCGATGCTTCCTGCGATCAGGATACCGGCGGCCAGCTTGGTGACCAGCAGACTCACGGTGGTCGTACTCGCGGTCATCGCAGTTGCACCCAATGGTGCTGCCAGCGTGACCTTGCCAAGTGAAGCAATCAGGCCAGTCGGTACTGCCAGCGCTGCGTTGGCTGCCAGCAAGCTTGCCAGTACAGCCGTGGTGGGCACGACAACGCCTTGGTCGCGCAGGTATTCTCGCAGGGAATTCAGTCCGCGCTCGATGCGGCGCGAGACCGTGCTTTGGTTGGTTCCCAACGCGCGAGCGATGTCGCGCTGATCGCGCCCATCGATGTAGTGCGCGACAAGTGGTGCGCGTAGTTCATCAGGCAGTTGATCGAT
>JANQFT010000257.1 GCA_028277685.1 Phycisphaeraceae bacterium | reverse complement strand
ACGGCGTCAAGGCCGTCGACGTTGAACAGATCATCGGGTGTAGCCACGACGTGGGGCTTCAGTTCCGCCAAGTCTGCATTATCGGCCACAGCCTCAGGTCTGCGCGTGCACACGGCAGCGAGTTTCGCGCGGGTCGGCTCGACCTTCTGGCGAAAGTGCATGATGAGGGTCTGGGCGTATCCGCCGATACCGATACTACCTACATTCAGTGGCTGGCTCATGCCTGTTGCTTCCTAATCCCCGAAACGGCGTGAAAACCACTTCTTCTACCAGCCAAGCAGTCCTCTCGCAACACGCAGGCCCGATATCTGTGGATCATTTGGTCCATCTTTCGGATATCTGGGGTCAACCCGTATGCCAATCGGACCGACCACATTAACGAGGAGATGGTTGGGGGGCGGCGCAGATGATCCGGGGCAATCGCATGGGTAGTGCCCGGCGTGCGGGTACGGCGTTCACCAGGCCTGGGGGGCCAGGTGTTATGGATGATCATTGCTGTGTGCTACGAGAAGCTCAAGCGGCATCAATTGGCGTCTGATCAAGGTGGTGCCGGGGGGAAAGCAATGCCCTCAACCGCAGATGAACTGGCCATCAGTGTCGGTAAACTGCCGGTCAGATTAGAAGGATTGCAGTCACTGTTGACGGCCAATCCGGAAGACCCTGATGCCGTGGCAGAAGCGGTGCAGTTGTGTCCCAGTTTGACCTCGCGCGTGCTGGCGGTAACCAACTCCGCGGCGTTTGGTTTGCGATGGACGGTCTCATCGGTGCAGCACGCAACCAATCTGTTGAGTGCGCGGCAGGTGCGTTCGTTGTCGTTGGCGCATGCGCTGCGCATGATGACCGAGTCATCCGATGTACCTCAACCGATTCTTGATGCCGTGTGGTTCAGCAGTGTGCAGAAAGCTTGTGCCGCTCGCATCGTATGTCAGAAGTTCGATACCGCCCAGGCGGAATATGCATACGGTTTGGCCCTGGTGCAGGATGTTGGGCTTCCGCCGATGATCGGTTTGGGCATCGATCAGTACGTTCAAATGTGCGATGCAGTGTGCCGTGGCAGTCACTGGACAGAAGAAGAACACACGCGTTTTGGCTTTGAACACGGCGAAGTTGGCGCCGCGTTAATGAAACGTTGGGGTGCCAGTGAAGAGATGCAAGCGGCCCTGGAAGACCATCATCATCCACCGAAGAAGATGGAATCAACCGGCGATGGTTTGCTGCAGTTGGGCCTGTTCACCGCATCGTTGTTGCCGCACGTGGATGAACCGATGATCAATGAGCAACAACAGTGGCTGCATGCGATCTACAGTCGCTTCCTGGCGGATGAATTCAACAGCCCGGAAGATTTCATTGTTCGCGTCGGCGTTGAGGCCGAGCAGATCACCGGCGGCAGCATCAACAAAGACCAACTCAACAACGATGAACTGTTGATGCGCGTGGCGGCGGATGTAAGCGAAACAGCGGTTCCGTTGATTGTTGATGCGGCTTTGCGTCAACGAGCAGACGATGGGTCTGAAGAAGAATTCAACAAGCTGCGCGAAGATGCATTCACCGATTCGTTGACAAAGGTGTTGAATCGCCGCGGTTTTTATCGATTGGCGGAACGCCGTCTCAATACAGCCGCGAGCAACACCGGTAGTTTGTGCTGTTTCATGTTCGACTTGAATAAGCTCAAGCCAATCAACGATAAATTCGGGCACGACTGCGGCGATCAACTGTTGCGTGGTTTCGCCAAAGCATTGCGTCGCATGTTCGATAGCCGTGACTTGATCGGCCGCATCGGCGGTGATGAGTTTGCCGTGCTATTGGCTGATGTCACACTTCAGCAGACAAGGCAGATCGCCGAACGTGTCCACGAGAAACTGACCCGCATCACACTGAAGCTTAAACCCGACATGCACGTGCGGTTGTCGTCGGGCATCGGTGTAGTGGTGGTAGAACAAGATGCGGCATTCGTAGACCTGAATAACCTGCTACGTGAAGCGGACGGCTTGATGTACCAGGCCAAACGCGATCGCAGCAAACCCTTCGTGCTGGGCACGTGGGACCCGCAAGCAGAACTCGGCCAGGCCAAAGCGGTGGTGTGTGAGACGGCCGACTGAATCGTTCCATCATGAATGATCGGTAGGGCGAGGCTTCCGCCGAGTCGCTTGCGATAGCCGATCAGCATCCGCTTTGGCTCAGCGAGAGCTTCGCCCTGCCAAGCAAAGCATCCTGGAAACAACCGAGTTCAGCCTTCACTCACGGCACATATCGCCGCGACCAAACCATCGATGGTGTGTTCCTCGGCTTCCACCGTGACATCCAGTTCGAGTTCACGTGCGGTGGCGCTGGTAATCGGGCCGATGCTGGCGATTTTGACCCCATCCAGCAGGCTGCGGCTGTGGCCAATCAGGTCCATGAAATTACGCACGGTTGAACTGCTGGTGAAGGTGAGCCAATCCAACGCACCACGCTGCAAATGCTCGACCATTTCTGCAGGTAAGCCATCTGGTTTGCGCGTTTTGTAAATCGGCAAGTCCGTCACCTGCGCCCCGGCGGTGGTGAGTTGATCAGGCAGGTCGATGCCGGCGATGTCCGCACGAAGCAGCAACACGCGTGTACCTTTGAGAGGCGTGGTATCAGCCAAAGCCTGGGCCAGGGCACCACCTGTGTGTTCTTCGGGGATCAGGTCAGCGTGGATACCAAGCACTTCACGCAGCATGCCTGCTGTAGCCGGTCCGACCGTCGCCACTTGCACCCGCGCCAAGTCGCGGGCATCCATGCCGAGCGATTCCATAATGCCCGCCAGACCGATCACTCCGTTGGTGCTGGTGATGATCAGCCATTCCTGTCGGGCAATGTCTGCCACGGTGTCGATCACGGGCTGCCAATCGTCCGGTTCGACAGTTTCTATGGTTGGCGCTTCGATGACCTGTCCGCCGAGTTGCTCCAGTTGAGCGTGCAGTTGTGATGCCTGTTTTCGTGTACGCGTGATGCCGATCGTCTTGCCGAACAACGGACGCTGTTCAAACCAGTTGAGTGCTTCACGATCGACCGCCGACACCTGCCCCACCACGATGATGGCCGGCGCGCCCAGCCCCGCCTCCGTTGCGCGTTCGTGTAACTCATCAAGTGGGGCGGCAATGCTTTGTTGTTGCGGCAATGTGCCCCAGCGAATAACCGCCGCGGGTGTTTTCGCGGGTAACCCGTGGCGCACGAGTTGTTCAACGATCAGCGGCAGCCGCTTCATACCCATGTAGAAACAAAGCGTGCCGCCGTTCTTCGCCAGTTGCGCCAGTGCGAGGAAATCAACCTGGCTTTGCACTTTGTCGGGATCTTCATGGCCGGTGATGAAACTGCACGTGGTGGCCACGCGCCGATGCGTGGCGGGAATGCCGGCATACGCCGCTGCCGCAATACCCGCGGTG
>JANQFT010000204.1 GCA_028277685.1 Phycisphaeraceae bacterium | reverse complement strand
CCACGTTTCTGTTGGTGCGTTATGGTTATGCCGGTATGCGGCAACGATGGCGCAAGCAGGCGCGCCGGTACGACCTGGTGCTGAACAAACAATTGCTGCTGGATATCCCCCCGAATACCGCCATGGCATTTGCCGGGGTGGGCGTGCTCATCACCGGACTGACCGGCTACCTGCTGGGCGGCCGATGGGAATACTTCATCTTTGCCTCGCTGGTGGGCCTGTTCATCCCGCATCTGGTGATCACGCACATCGAACAGAAACGGCGGGATGAGCTTGAAGAACAACTGGTCAATGGTGTGACCTCACTGGCTTCAGGCGTGCGTGCCGGTTTGGCGCTTGTGCAGTCGATGGAGTTGTTGGTGAAGAATTCCAGCGGGCCGATCAAGCAGGAATTCCAGCACATGCTGCGCGAGTATCAGCTTGGGGTTGATCTGCCCATGGCGATGCAGAATGCCTCTGAGCGGATCGGCTCCCCCCACTATCGCCTGCTTTTTGCCGCGATTGAAGCCCATCGTGAACGCGGCGGTGACATGGGCGAAAGCCTCGACCGCATCAGTGCCGCTATCCGTGAAATTCAGCGTCTGGAGGGGCGACTGCAGACCTTGACATCCCAGGGGCGGAACCAGGCACGCATGATGGCCTTCATGCCTTTCGTGATTCTGATCATGATGTACGTCATCATGCCCGAAGAAACGCGCATGTTGTTTACCGAACCCTGGGGCCGGCTGATTCTGTTAATCGCCTGCGCGATGATCGGGGGCGGATTCCTGTGGATTCGCCGCATCATGAGTGTGAATATCTAACCCATGCAAGACTACACCCTCATCATGCAGGTTGCCTTGAGCGTGTTGCAGTTCGCATCCGTCACGTTTCTGGTGTGGGCCTTGTTCCGCAGACCCTACAAGCCGGAACCACCGGTGAATCGCCGGATTGCGCTGGCCCTGGGGATCAGTCGTCGTAACACGGTGTTTGATATCCCGGTGCTTAAACCGTTCCTCGGATTGGCGTTGATGTCGGCACGGCGCTGGCCGTTGCTGCGCGACCGCATACGAAAAGACCTCGAGGCCAGCGGCAACACCAGTGGTTACAGCGTCGAAGAATACACTGCCCTGTGTCTGTGCAGCGCGTTCCTGTTGACCACCATATGCATGTTCCTGGTGGGACTGATCGGAACCTGGTTTGTCATCCTGTTGACACTCGTACCGATCCTCGGGTTTTCTATTCCCGTATGGGCGCTCAACGAGGATGCACGTAAACGCTCTGCCTTGATCGGCAAACAGCTTCCATACACACTGGACCTGATCGCCATCATGATGGAAGCCGGCGCCACGTTCACCGAAGCGGCCAAAACCCTGATCCGCGATGACCCGACCGACGACATGAACCAGGAACTGCAACTGGTGCTGGCCGAGATTGAGTTCGGCACGCCGCGACGTATCGCGCTGAGCAACATGGCGGAGCGTATTCCACTGGAATCGCTACGCGGCGTGGTCGGCGCAGTGAACCAGGCGGAACAGCTTGGCACCCCCCTTTCCGGCATCCTGAAAAATCAGGCCATCACTTTACGTAATGCACGTACCGTGGCTGCTGAAGATGCCGCGGCGAAGGCATCGCTGCGCGTTCTCATTCCGTCCATGTTGATTCTGCTGGCCGTGATACTGGTTGTGTTCAGTCCACTGATCATGTACTGGATGAACAATCGAGACCTGCTCTAGGAAATTGAACGACCATGCCGATCCTGCGCATTGAATTACTGTATCCCCCGCATACCGGTCGTGTGATTGATTTTGACGATCAGGCCATCAGCTTCGGACGAGCTGCGGAAAACACGTTGACGATCGAAGTGCCTCAAGCCTCACGTGATCATGGCAATATCTACTACGAAGATGGACGTTGGTTCTGTGCCAACGAAAGCCCCAACGGCACCTGCGTCAACGGCAAACGGATCAAGAAACCCATCGCCTTGAAACACGGCGACGCCATCGGGATCGACAAGGTTCCGATGTTCCGTGTGCTGTTGCCGACTGAAGCTTCTCACACGGATCCTTCACTCAACCAGCAAGCGCAAGTTGCGGAGCCGGTCGTCAACAAGCTGACGCCGGAGGAAGCCGCCGCGCGCAAGCGCATCCGTTTGTGGACGGGCATCGCGGTGTACATGGTCATCATGCTGGTGGTGATTATCGTGCTGGACCAGGTGTCCGGCGATGGCAACCAACAAGGCGTTCAGGCGGCCAAGCAACTCACCCCAGCGCAGATTACCTCGGAAATCACCCGCCCATTTACCCGCCCTAAGTATGAACGTGATGCCGCCCAGCAATTGGCCAAAGCGCGCAGCCTGTTCAAGGTGCGCCAGGTGGAGCCACGCAATCGTTACGATGCTTTCGTGGCGTACAAGGAAGCGCTGGCATTCTCCGGTAAACCGGTCTTTGAAAATGGCATCGTCCACCGTGAATTCCAGGCGGTGGAAAGTGAGATTGTCGAAGTGGTGAACCGAACTTACCGCCAGGCCTACGCCCTGCTGAGAAGCCGCCAGTACGAAGCTGCCACGCAGGAGTTCGGGAAATTGATCCAGGACATCTACCCGGACAGTCGCAGCAAGATCTACCGTAATGCGAATGCTCAACTGGCCATCGCTCGACGCAAAGCCAGCCGGTAAGATCAGCCCGCCTTCACCACTGCCGACATCGCCGCCAGATGCTCCGGCCTGGTGCCGCAACAACCACCGATCACCCGCACACCCGCATCCAGCAGCTTGCCCGCCAGTTGAGCCATGTCCTCCGGTGTGGCGAGGTAGGTTAATTGCCCATCAATCTCCTGCGGCGAACCAGCATTGGGTTGAAGGATGACTGGCACATCACCCGCGGCAGCCACCAACTGTTCAGCCAGTCTCAGATAGTCATCCAGATCGAGTTGTGTTCCACAGTTGGCTCCGACGATGTCCGCACCGGCATCGATGGAGGCTTTGATCGTTGCCTCCGGACTGCCGCCCATCATGGTTGTGTAGCCATCGCCGGATTTCTGGGAGGCATACGTGGTGATGGCCGGCCAGTCGGTTACTTGCTTCGCCGCTTTGATGGCCACCGCCACTTCGTTGGTGTCGCTCATGGTTTCGATGAGTGCCGCATCCGCTCCACCTTTGTGCAAGGCGGAAAACTGTTCGACGAAAATGTCCATCAATTCCTCTTCCGTGGTATCGCCGAGTGGTTCGAGGAAGCCACCGAACGGACCGCAGTCGGCCAGAACAGCGCATTCATCACCCGCGGCAGCTCGTGCGATTTCTGCCGCTCGCCGGTTCAACTCGCCCGCACGATCGGACAGATTGTGCATCTTCAGCGCTTCGCGCGAGCCTTGAAACGTGTTGGTCGTGAGAAGGTCACATCCTGCATCGCGGTAACGGGCATGGATGTCCTGTACGGCATCAGCGTTTTCCACACTCCAGAGCACGCCGCATGCGCCGGTGGGCAAACCCGCCTCAATCAGTTGTGTTCCCATCGCACCGTCGCACACCAGCGGTCGCGTCGCCAACGTCTCTAGCAGGTTCATGCATCGCTTCCCTGAAAGATAGACAAGTGTTCCCATGCCTGCGAGGCGGCATCCCCTCGCACAATCACAGCCAGTTCCGCGGGCCCGTCATATTCCGGGGCCGGTCGAGATTGAAACTGACCTGCTGCATGGTCCACGTATATCCACTTTTCGTCAACACGCAGGAAGCCTTTGGCACGATAAAGGTCATCAGCAAGCGCTGCCAGGGAAGTGCGGACGAGTTCCAGGTCAAGATCGGCGTTCGGCATGAAGGCGAACTTTGCAAAGTTCGGATCGACACAACCCGCAAGTTGTCCCGTGATATCCTGCCGCGCTGTATGACTGAACAATTCAAACTCGACCTGCCCATGCGTGGTGCGCACGGCCTGTAAATCCGGGTTGATCTCCCGGAGTGATTGCTCGGTTGTTGCAAGCGCATCTTCTTCGTGCAGGTCGCACTTGTTGATGATCGCCAGGTCAGCCGATTCCACCTGGGCCGTGATGTTCGGCAGTGTGGCGAGCAGTTTGGCAAAGCTCCCCGGGTCGACCAGTGCCACCACCCGTGCGATGGCAAAGCGATCATCCAATTGCGCCTCGGCCAGCATTTGATGAATCACCTTGGGGTTGGCAATACCGCTGGCCTCGATGACCACACCTTCAAACGGCTGGTCGGCGCGCTGTTCGGAGATGGTTTTGAGTTGCGTGATGAACTCTGTGACCTTGCACTTGCAGAAAATGCTGCCGCCGGCCACGCTGACGACGTTCGCCCCGAAACCTGAAACGAGGTCACCATCCACGTCGGCCGTGCTGAATTCATTCACCAGGTAGATCAACCGCCGATCGGCATGACGCTGGTGAATCGCGCGCAATAGCGTCGTCTTCCCGCTACCCAGAAAACCGGTAATCAGGCATATTGGAATCATGCGGCCACATCCTGCTACACCGTCACCGCGCCCTTGGCTTTCGCCCGATCAACAATCCGTTGGGCCAGTTCCTTGGTGCTGGGTGTCAGGGAAGCGAATGCCACCTCGCCATCAATGCAGATGGTGGGGATGTTGGCCACACCAAGTTTCGTCATGAACCCGATGCCTTCGCGGGTGGTGATCTTGTGCTCGTTCACCTGCACCTTGATCTCCACTTCCTTACCCACATCGTTGGCCACGCCCACCATGTACTGGCAGGGGGCGCAACTGGCTGAGTCAAGGGTGACCACATCGATCACCACGTTGGCAGCATCATCGTAATCGGGCAGTTCCACATCGTCGGCATGCACGGCTGAGTCCGCAGTGATGGTGGTGCGTGCGATCTGTCGCTTGTAATCATCGTGCACCATCTCAGCGGCGGCCTGAATGTTCTCTTCCGGCGTGGCGTACGGCAGATCACAGCCTGGGGCGAGAACGAAACCACACCGCCCACCAATATCGATGCAGCGAATGGCATCGAGTCGTGCATCATCCGGCTTGCCCAGCAGCAGCACGGTGGTCAGACGCATGTTGCCCCCAAAGCTCTTGGTGTGCTGCCGCGTCAAGCCGCGCACGGTTTCCAGGCTGATGTTTTCATCAATCGATACGTTGTCTGCCTGCGAGCGGCTCATCACATCCAGGTTGCGCGTCGCGTCACCACAGACGAACAAACTGCTCAACGCCCCACGGTTGCGGATGTGCGCGAACACCGGGTCGAGTACCGGTGTGACAAACTCGCTGAAGTGCTCTGCGGAAATCTGGCTGGTCATGGGATCGACCACGGCGATCACATCAGCACCGGCATCGAGATAAGCATCTGCCGCTTTGCGAGCCACATCGCTGCAGAACTGCATCAGCGTTTTCACCTTGTAAGGCTGATCAAACATCTGCAGGAAGATGTCATGGCCCAACAGGTGCAATGCAAGGGTGAATGGGCCGGTGATCAGGCCGTACAACGCGACCTCTTCTCCCATGTCCTGCTTGGCGCGTTTCAGTGCTTCAAGCACAACGGGGAACCGGCCGTTCGCAGGGTCAAAGGCGGGCAGATCGTCGATGGATGTTTCCCCCATCAACGGATGCATGGTCACCGAAGGAGGCCCGTCATCCGCCCAGTGCAAACCGCAACCAAGCGCCTCGGCCTCCAACTGAAGATCGAACACGATCGGCAGGCCATCCGGCTTGTAAAGTTCCCGGGCCTTCTGCAGGCCCTGAACAATCAGATCCGCGCTCTTCAGATAATCTGATGCCTTGGCACCGATAAGTTTCGCGCCATGCACGCCGACAAAAGGCAGCCAGGCTGGGCGTTCGGTGAGTTGGCCGCGCAGGGCGTTGAGAATGATCTGTTTACCGGTCATTGGGTTACTCCATGATGCATAATGCATCGTGGAGTAAGTCTACGCCGCCATCGCGAAACAACCATGGATTAACCAGTCGTACATTTGCACAAAGCGGCCATTCCCCGCTCCCCCGGAAGTGGGATCATCATGATGTAACTGAAGGCTCGACGAGTTGCCCCATCGGTTTCAGCGATTCGTGATCCATCCCCCAGTGGTGACGCACCTTCTCCAGATAGAACATGTAATTCTTCAGGGGAACATTCGGCGGAACGCGATGGTCGCAGAATCCGATAAAACCGCCTTCTTCCAC
Source organism: Phycisphaeraceae bacterium (assembly GCA_028277685.1). GTDB lineage: Bacteria > Planctomycetota > Phycisphaerae > Phycisphaerales > Zrk34 > JANQFT01. The sequence goes on along the minus strand of JANQFT010000204.1, from coordinate 1,114 downwards.
TAACGGTGTGAGGCGAATCACTTCGGCTTCGATCTCGGCCGGCGTCTTCGCGAGAATATGCTTATCGAACCCACCCATCAAAAGCAGGTCCTTACCATACTCGCGGCGGTAACGCACAGGGTCGCCATCCCACGTGCCCACTTCCAGCGGGAACATGCAGTTCACCCCGGCCTCCAGCCAATGCGGGATCAGGTGATCGATCATGCCATCGCAATCAAGCCAGACGATATGGCAGCCGTTGGCATGTAGTTGATCGGTGATACGCTTGTAGTTCGGCACGAGGTACTTTTTGAATTCCTCCACGCCCAGCAGCGGGCCGGAGTTGTAGCACATGTCTTCCCACATGCTGCAGGCATCCACCTTCGCGCCCTGCTCAAACAAACGACGGTGCACTTCGACAATCAGGTCGGTCACCGCGGTGACGATTTCCTCAAACAGCGCGGGATCGTCATACACCAGGTAAGACACCCCCTCCATACCCATCCAGTTGCGCAGCCAGCCATAAAGCGACCCCCCATTGATGGTGCGGGGGCGATCGTAGTTCGGGTCGTTCCAGATGGCGCGGGCTTTTTCCCAATCGGGGTAGCGTTCAGGCGTATCAGGGCTGAGGCGGTGCTTGAAATGCTTTTCCCAGGACGCACGGTCCTTCAATGTGTGATCAAGATGAACTGGAATCGAGCCACCGGGACCTTTGTCCCGGAGGAGGAGAACACCCTCGCCATCGCGTACAACTTCCGTCTCACCGCGATCTTCAATCACTATCCTCTCAAAAAATGGGTATAGCGCGACATTGCCCCCCATGCCCCCGGTGTAGTGATCCATGCCGAAGAAATTCTGGGCCAGATTGTGGTGATTTCCAGGCTCCACGGAAGCAGGCAATCCCTCGGTTTGCCACTGTGTGATGGTCTCGGGCCAGAAACCGAAATCACAGATCATGCCCCGGTCGCGCGGCTGGTAATTCATCGTGGCGAGAAAGCGTTCGCGGTCGTTCATAGGAAGGCCCACCTTCATCGTTGGTTGAACGAACACACGAAATGTAACATAACACCACGCCGATGCGCGACGCGATATCACTCAATAACTACACCATCCTGCTACGGAACGGGGCTTAATC
>JANQFT010000166.1 GCA_028277685.1 Phycisphaeraceae bacterium | reverse complement strand
CCTTTACCGTATTGCCACAGCGCGTTGCCGTTGATATCGAAAGCTCCGCAGAAGCAAGGTTTGGTGCCGCCGGCGCAACGGTAGAGGAGGAATGCAACCCAATCGCCCGGGACCGCTGGCCGTATACGACCTTGACGGCGATGGTCGCGATGAGGTGATTGGTTGTTTCATTAATCCCGATGCACCATCGTCAGATCTCTGTGCCGACATGCGGTTGATCATCCTTGATGGCACCACCGGAGTGATCAAACGCGCCGTATCACCCAAGGCATTGCGTAACATCGATGAACCGTTTGCGGGGCTGGCACGCATGCAGATCGCAAACTTCCGGGGGCTCAATCAGCCGCGCGATTTGCTGCTGAACATGCGGCGGCACCTGATCGCACTCGATGATCAACTCAACGTGTTATGGACGTACCGTTATCCCGGCGACATGACCTACGGCAGGAAACCCGCCTACTTCCCTGCCATGGGTGATATCGACGGCGACGGCCACGATGAAGTGAACGGCGGCTCGTTCGCGCTCGATCACGATGGTACCGAGATATGGCAGAAGCAACTCGCTCCACACATGGATTCAGTTGCAATCGACTACCTTGCCCCCAGGAAGATGCGTGCGCTGTGCAGTGGTTACGGACACGTGTTAGATGAATGCGGCAACGTGATCCATTGTGCCGGTGAAACAATCGTACCGCACGGCCAGGAGCTGCGCGTCGGAAAACTGTTGCCCGGCGATGAGCAGCAGATGGTCATTCGTTGCCAGGGCCATCACCCGGATGTGGTGGTCATCGATGCACGAGGCGAAACGCGATCATCGTTCAAACTCAACGAAGTGAACAACAACACCGGCCTGGAGATCGTCTACTGGAACGAACGTGACCAACCCGGCCTGCTGTGCAATGGCAATACGCTTAGTTCAGGCACAGGCGAACTAATCTGGTTGCTTGACGAGCTGGACCAGATTCCCGGCAACGTCCACGATCTGCGCATGTCATTTTATCACTGTATTCCCGCGGATATTTGCGGTGATTCGCGCGAAGAAGTCGTGCTGTTCAACCCGTGGGCGGATGCGATTTACATCTTCACACCCGCGCCGCTCCAGAGCGATCTGTTTCGAGGTTACAAGCCCGGTTCCCGCCAATACAACGCTCGACTGATGAATTGAGCGTACACATCCACCAACATATGACCGGCCACCAGCGATCTGATATCCTCTGTGATTCAGTCCTTGAGGATTCCCCCATGAAGCCAGACGCATCACACATCAAGCACATCGCTGTGGTTTCCAACACACACTGGGATCGCGAGTTTCGCCGGTCGTTTGAGAAGACGCGCCGGCGCTTGCTCGACATGATGGATGTTACGCTTGACATCCTCGAAAGCGATGCGGCGTACCATTCGTTCACGTTGGATGGTCATGCGATTCTGATTGATGACTACCTGGAGATGCGTCCCGAGCGCGCGGAACAGGTGGAGCGATTCCTCAAGGACGGTCGCCTGAACGCTGGGCCATGGTTCACGCTGGTTGAAGAGTTCAGCGTATCCGGCGAAGCACTGGTGCGTAACTTCCTGTTCGGGCGCAACGCGGTCGAAGCGCACGGCGGGAAAGTTCCCACCACGGCATATACGCCATCCAGTTGGGGGCAAACCGGACAGCTACCGCAGATTCTGCGCGGGTTCGGGCTTGAGCGCATGATGTTTTACCGCGGCATCTCGCATCACGAATCTGATGCTGAATGGTTGTGGGCTGCTCCCGATGGCAGTGAAGTATTGGCCAGCCGCTTTGCTTTGTATGCACGTTACAACTGGTACTACCAGGTGCATCGCCCGGTGACAGTGGGAACTGACTTCGATAAAACCTATCCGTGGAATGAGCGTCACGAAGTGCCGGTGCGTTTCGCAGACGGCTTGGCGGGCGAAGACCTTGCGTTCGACTTGAAAGAGCCGCAGGTTCGTTATGACAAATCAAAGGTGGCCGATGCGGTACGCAAGATGGTGCAGGCGGAAGGACCACACTTCACCACGCCGGTCTTTCTGGCGATGCACGGGCACGACATCAGTGTGGGTCATCCGGGTGAATCGCGCCTCATCGCCGATGCGAAGGAACTGTTGGCCGATGAGTACACCATCGAACACACCGACCTGGCCGGCTTCTGGGCAGAAGCGGAAAAGCACATCGACCGGGCGAAGCTGCCGCGTCTGATGGGAGAACGTCGCGCATACCTCCAAGAAGGCATGTGGACGTACCTGTTTCCCGGCACCATCTCAGCCCGCACCTACATGAAGCAGCAGGACTACGCCGCCAACCGCGCGCTGGTTTACTACGGCGAACCGTTGGCCGCGATGGCCACCGCGCTCGGCGCGGATTATCCCAAACGCTACCTCGACCGCGGTTGGCGTTACCTACTGGAAAACCACACCCACGATGCCAACGGCGGATGCGCCCCGGACATCGTTTGCCAGGACATGTCCTACCGCTACCGCAAAGCCATGGATATCGGTGAGATCGTCACCGAAGACGCGATCAGTCATGTGTGCCGCAACTTGTCGAACGATGGGCAGGACGCATCGACCATGCAGTTGGTCGTGTTCAACCCGTTACCCATCGAGCGCGATGTGACCAGCCTGGTGGATGTAGAAGTACCACGTGAGCACAACGCCGAGGCCATCGCCTTGGTGCATGAAGATGATGCTAATGTACCGCGACAGGCCATCAGCAGTGAAGCAAGCAGCAGTTTTGTCGACAGCATCTGGGATGTGCCCACCATCCTCGATACAAATCGCATCAAGTGTCATGCGCAATTCAGCAAGCTGCCGGCGCTGGGATACCGTGTGTATCGCATCGAACCGATCGAGAAAGAACTGCGCCCGTCGCAAACGCTCATCACCGGTCCAACATCGATGGCGAACGAACACATCGCCGCCACCGTCAACGCCAACGGCACCATCGACATCACCTGCAAACTAACCGGCCACACGTATTCGCAACTGAATTACCTGAGTGATGAAGGTGAAGTGGGCAACGCGTGGAAGCATGTGACGCCAACGTTCGACCGCAAGTACACCAGTCGCAGCGCGCAGGCGCAGGTGTCGGTGATTGAGTCGGGACCGCTGGTCGCACGCATCGCCGCAGAGTTCACCTTTGCCGTGCCTGCCGACTGCGAAGACGGGGCCAACCGCAGTGATCGCCTGGTGGACATCCCGGTGAAGGTGATTTATCGCCTCGACGCCAGCAGCCGTCGCGTGGATGTGCAACTGACCGTGAATAACACGGTGCTCGATCATTGGCTGAGAACGAACCTGCCCAGCGGGTTGAACACCACGCAGAGCATCGCCGACACACACTTCGACATTATCACCCGCGAAATCGCCCTGCCCGATTCCACTGGTTGGGTGGAGCGTGCGGAAGGCACACATCCACTGCAGTCGTTCGTCGCGCTGAACGATGGCACCGATGGCATCTCCCTGATGCCGCGTGGCATCTATGAATACGAAGTATTCGATGACGCAGATAGGACCACCGCACTGACGCTGATTCGTGCCTGCCGTATCAAGCTGGCTGTGAGTGAAGAAAAGCAAACCGAACTACCCGATCCTGGTGTGCAATGCCCCGGTGAGCACACATTCGAGTATGCGATCATGCCGTTTGCCGGTACGTGGCAGGATGCAAACCTGCCGGTTGCCGCGGCCGAGTATGCCGTACCGGTACGCGCCGTAATGACCGGCCGTGGGCGCGGTGATCTGCCGGCGCAGGCGAGCCTGTTCGCACTGCAAAGTCGCGGGTTAACCGTCACCGCTGTGAAACAGGCGGAAGCCGGCGACGGACTTGTTGTGCGGCTCTACAACGCCCTGGATGATGCCACCACCGGCACGCTGCAGTTCGGTCAGCCCATCACCAGCGCAAAGTTGTGTCGCATGGATGAAAGCGAACAGGCCGACGCCCCTGTGTCCGGCAGCACGGTCAAACTCGATGTCCCCGCGAAGAAGATCATCACCTGCAAGGTGCAACTGACATGACTCCCAGGAAGTTTGATATCTCCGTACTTGGCGAAGAGGGCGCGGCGTATGTCGATGAAGACTTCATCGACCTCGACGCTACCACCGATGGTCAGTGGGCTGTCGGCACCAACGGCGTAAAGCGCATCGTTATGCCTGCCGATCGCCGCGCAGAACTTGTCTGCCTCGAAAACCAGACGCTCACCATCGTGCGTTCATCACTGATGGGCGCCGCGGTGTACCCCATGCCCACCGCCACGTTTGAACCACCCGCCGAGGCGGTGCTGATGGACCTAGACGGTACAAGTGTGCACAGTGAAGCGTTCTGGATGTGGGTCATCGAACGGTCCATCGCGCGGTTGATGAACCATGATTCGTTCACGCTTGCCCCGGAAGACGAACCGCATGTATCGGGCCATTCGGTCAGCGAGCACTTGCAGTACTGCATCAACAGGTATTGCCCCGGTGCCAGCATTGAACAGGCCCGCGCGAATTACTACGACATCACCGAACACGAAATGGCGGAGATTGCTGAGGGGCGTGGCAAGGAAGATGCCTTCACCCCGGCACCGGGATTGAAGCCGTTTCTGTTGGCCCTGAAAGAACGTGGGATCAAGATCGGGCTGGTCACAAGCGGACTGCATAACAAGGCCTGGCCGGAGATTCTCTCTGCGTTTCGTCAACTCGACCTTGGTGATCCACTCGAGTTTTACGACTGCATCATCACTGCCGGTCATCGACTCACCAAGGGTCAATGCGGCACGCTGGGTGAACTCGCGCCAAAGCCCCATCCATGGCTGTACGCCGAGAGTGCGTACATCGGTTTGAACATTTCACCTGATCGTCGCCACAAGGTGATCGGCCTGGAAGACAGTGGTGCCGGTGTGATGAGCATTCGCCTGGCCGGCTTCGCGGCGCTCGGACTGACCGGGGGCAACATCACCAAAGGCGGCGCTCGCCCGCTGCTACATCGCTACTGCGAATCGCTGGATGAATGTCTGGGTGTGATTCTTGGTCAGTAATAGCAGATACTGACGGTACATCAACAGATATCAAATCAAGAAAGATGGACCATGCCGCTTATTCCTCGCATCGTCGGCGACTGGCAACTGCTCTACAAACCTGAACGCACCGGCTGCTACGTGAACGATCACTGCATCGTTCGCGCAACCGATGGCATGTGGCATTTGTTCGGCATCACGCGCGACGGGCCGGAGATCATGCCCGATTACGAGCGCTACTTCACCCATGGAAGCGGCAAGTCACTGATCAGCGAGAATGGTTTTGATGAGCTGGGGATCGTTTGCAACAACGGCTGGCGCGCCTGGGCACCAGCGGTCGTTCGCCATAATGATCGCTATCACATGTTCTATGGCCCGGCACCCATGCGATACGCCACGGCGGATGAACTGACGCACTGGATGGAAAACCCGGTGCATCTGATCGATGCACCCTTGGACAGCTGCCACCGTGATCAGATGGTCATCCAGCACGAAGACCGTTGGCTGATGTATGCCACGGGCATTGCAGATCGTTGCGGGGTGATTTCTGTATTCGAATCAAACGACCTGCAACACTGGCGTTTCATCCGCTACGCGCTGCGCACGACGCGCGAAGCGCCACGGAACCCACCGTGGGGGGCCACCGAATCACCGTTTGTGGTCGCGATCGATTCAGCGTTCTACCTGTTTATCACCTATACCGACTGCGCACCGAATGGATACCACGACACACTTGTATTCCGCTCGGAAGACCCGACCGACTTCGGCACGTACACCGGCAACAACGCAACCGAAACCGTAACCCAACTGCACGCCCATGCACCTGAAGTCATTCAGGATGACGATGGCCAGTGGTACATCACCTCATGCGGCTGGCGAGGCTGCGGCACGGTGATCGAAGGCGGCGTGGGCATCGCACCCATCTTGTGGGAAGAATAGCAGACTGAGGTAGACAGGATTAACAGAATTGGCCGGATGGCGCGGAATACGCGCACAACAATCCAGTCCATCCTGTCAATCCCGTCTACTCTTGTTTCAGGGGCTAGCGGATGATGCGCGCCCCACCGCCGCCGACCACGCGCTCAAGTTCTTCGAAGGTAATCTGGCTGGTGTCGCCGCGGGTGGATTGCAGCATCGCGCCGTGGCATGTGCCATAGTTGACCGCTTCCTGAGGGGTCTTACCGTTGAGGAAGGCATAGATGAATCCGCTGGCGAAACCGTCGCCGCCGCCCACACGGTCTTCGATGGTCAGGTTGTCAAACTGTGGGCCTTGGAAGAACTCATCGGTTTCCGCCCAATAAAGGATGGCCGACCAGTTGTTCACGCTGGCGCTGACCACTTCACGTAGCGTCGTGCCGATCACCTTGAGGTTCGGGAAGTCGGCGGCCACCTTCTTCACCATGGTCTTGAAGTTGGAGGGATCAAGTTTGCTCAGTCCTTCGTCCAGACCTTCAACTTCGTAACCCAGTACCTGCTGGAAGTCTTCCTCGTTACCGATCAAACAATCAATGTATGGCACAAGCGGTTTGGTGGTAGCGATGGCTTCTTCGCTGGACCACAGTTTGCTGCGGAAGTTCAGGTCGTAACTGACGATGGTGCCAGCTTCGTGCGCCGCCTTCAGTGCTTCCGCCGCAACCGCGCGGGTTGATTCACTCAGACACGTGAAGATGCCACCGGTATGCAGCCAGCGTACGCCGCGTTCTTTGAAGATGCGTTTGAAGTCGATGTCGCCGGGTTTCAATACGCTGGTCGCCGAGTGACCACGGTCGTACATGGTGACCGATGCACGCGGGCCAACGCCGACCTCGGTGAAGTTCAAACCCATGCGGGCAGCGCGGCCGACGCCGTCGTACGGCATGTTGACCACCTCGCTGATATCCATACCGGCAGCGCGGGCGTGATTAAGCACGATTTTGCCTACGGGATTGTCGACAACCGCCCCCAGCCAGCCGGTCTTCATGCCGTACCGGGCCAAGGCGTAGGTGGCGTTGTATTCACCACCACCGACCCACACGTCCATGAGGTTGGCGAATTCGATGCGGCCGTGATTCACCGGACTGAGGCGAACCATGCATTCGCCGAGGCTCATTGCGTCGAATTCACATTCCGATTGCGGGCGGATATTCAGGGCCATCGCGGACCTCCATGCAGAAAAGCAGAAAAACTGCAAAACAAGAAAACTGGATGGTGGTGCCGCACGTCCCTCCAGACATTCTGCGAAGCTCCTTAAGAGCAAAGCAGAACCGACGACCTCCGTGCGGAGAACGAACCGGTGAAATTACGACCGGTTCGCTCAAGTGTCAAGTCGGTCCGATTTGACGTCAACCATTCTGGTGCTAGGTTGGCAATTGACCATTATCCGGAGTGAACCATGGCGGAACCAAGACCCAACGTGCTACTGATATGTACCGATCACTGGCCGGCGAACCTGCTGGGCTGCGCGGGGCATCCGGCGGTGCAAACGCCCACGCTTGACCAACTGGCGACGAACGGTGTGCAATTCACCAACGCTTATTCCGAATGCCCGGTGTGCGTGCCAGCGCGGCGCACGTTGATGACCGGCCTCACCCCATACAGCCACGGCATGCTTCAGAACGCGCATGCTCCCATGCCGGATGTCCCAACCATCGCGCAAACATTTCACGATCACGGTTACCAAGCATCGGTGGTCGGCAAACTTCATGTGCAGCCACAACGGCAACGCATCGGCTTTGATGAAGTGCTGCTCGACGAAGAGGGGCGCATCATGGAAGACGGATTGGTTGATGATTACGAGCTGTACCTGGCTGATCACGGTCACGCGGGCGAGCGTTTTTCCGGGGGCATGTGTAACAACAACTACATGTGGCGGCCGTGGCATCTGGATGAACACCTGCACGTGACCAACTGGGCCGCACAACAGATGGCGCGACAGATTCGCCGGCGTGACCCGCTTCGCCCGGGGTTCTGGTATTTGTCGTTCAGTCACCCGCATCCGCCGCTCGCACCTTTGCAGTCTTACCTTGATATGTACCGTGACATCGATGTACCCGAACCGTTCGTGGGTGATTGGGTGGATGCGGAAGATCGGCCCTACAAAGTGACGGAATACGTGACGAAACGACCGAATTTCAACGCGGAGCAGACGCGCCTCATCCGCCGCGCGTTCTACGCGTTATGCACACAGATCGATCATCAGTTGCGCGTGGTGCTGGGCACATTGCGGGAAGAAAAGCTGCTGGAGAACACCATCATCTGCTTCACGGCCGACCACGGTGACATGCTGGGCAACCATCACATGTGGGCCAAACAGCACATGTACGAGGGTTCCAACAACGTACCGATGTTGTTGATGGGTACGCAGCAGCAGATGGCAGATGGCTGCGTCGGGCATGGCCGCATCTATGATCGCCTGGTGGCTCTGCGTGATGTGATGCCCACGTTGTTGAGTTTGGCCGGTCTGCCGGTGCCAGATCATTGCGAGGGCTTGCCGATGGTGGGCAACACCACGCATGAACACATGTTCGGCTGTTTCGGTCGTGAACATGGCGCGACCCGCATGATGCGTGATCAACAACACAAACTCATCTACCACCCTTGCGGTAACCGTTTCCAGCTGTTCGATATGTTGGCTGACCCGTGCGAAATGAACGACCTGAGTGGATCGACGGCACATGACCAAGTGATCGCGCAGCTCAGCGCGAGACTCGTCGATGCGTTGGACGACCATGATCGCGCCGACTGGGTGACCGATGGCAAACTCACCGGCCTACCCGATCGCCCTGCACCACAACCCGGCCCCGACCGTGGGTTCAACGGACAACGCGGAACGCATTTTCCACCGCCGACACGGAAATGAAAAACGGCGCGTCAAAAAACGCGCCGTTTTGTATAAGTATCAGAATGCACCCGGTGCTTCGCTGCGTTTAGAACCTCTTGGCCTATTTCCTGGCCGTAATCGCATGAGCGGAAGAAGTTGGCACACTCGGTTGGCGTGATGGTGTAGCACATCGATCAACGCTTGGC
>JANQFT010000102.1 GCA_028277685.1 Phycisphaeraceae bacterium | reverse complement strand
CGTGCGGCCAAAGGCTTGACGAATTCGACCGGCATGTGCTGCACGATGACCGTGGCCGGTGCATCGGCCGGAAACTTCGAGAGCACTGTCTGCAATGCCATGGTGCCACCGGTGGAAGCGCCGATGGCGATGATCCGTGAATCTTTGTCAGGCACTTGTTCTGGATGAACGTGATGCTCTTGGGGAAGGGCGCATGATGCGGGGAATTTGGCTTGTGACGCGGCACGAATTCGCCGTGCCAGCTCGGATGAAATCGTTTCGGTCGATCCGGTGACTTCGGTTTTGCAGACCACATCAACCGCACCGTGCTGCATTGCTTCCAGGGCCTTCTCACTGCCCTGCGCCGTAAGCGACGAGACCACCACCACAGGCATCGGATGATGGGTCATGAGTTTTTTCAGGAACGTCAGCCCATCCATGCGCGGCATATCAAGATCGAGGGTGATCACATCAGGAGCAAGCTGAACGATCATGTCTCGCGCAATGTATGGATTGGCGGCGGTGCCCACGACCGTGATATCCGGCACGGTCGACAGCGCGCGACTGAACACCCGACAAACCACGGATGAGTCATCGACAATCAGCACGCGCGTTGTCTTGGGCGATTCGGTCATGATGTGGTGCAGGCCTCCTCGCCTTGATCAACTTGCAGGCGCAACATGATGGGCATGTCGTCGACCATGAAAGCGAATGCATTTGCATCTGTTTTCAGGTTCTGCCATTGGTCGTGCTGGGCCGGTCCTACCTGGGGCGGCGTGAGGTCGAAGACCAACTCGTCACCAAAGGCTGCGGTAAGCACCTGACCACAACAGACGTTCAGTGCCTCGCCCATCGCGTCTATGGCCTGGTCCACGTCGGTCACATCGTCAAGACCGAGAATATTGGCGGCCATCATGAAGGCCAGGCCACGCGGACCGATCATGATCAGTTCGCCAGTCATCGGGCCATGAAACGTGATGGAAGCCAGGGTGGCGTCATCGACGGCATCTGGAAGTTCATCCGGCGTGACCGGTTCACCGAACATGAATGCCAGTTCTTCGACCACGAGGCAGAACACTTCAGGCAACGTATGTGATTTATCAAGCGACATTGACATGGTGCTCCTCCGAGATTTGATTCACCGCTCCACGGACATCTTCAGGGTGGAAAGGTTTGCGAACATAGCCTGCGATGCCAAGTTCGAGCAGCCGATCGACACGTTGACGCCCGCCTTCGGTCGACACCACAATGACGGGCAACGTTTTCAACCGGCCCTGTTCATAAAGCTTCATGATCATCTGCAAGCCGTTCATGACCGGCATGTTCAAGTCTGCAAAGACGATATCGATCTGCTCTGCCTGTAGAACTTCCAGTGCTTCTGCGCCATTGGTAGCGTGGTGAACACTGGTGATTGGAATTTCAGCCAATTTCAGTGTTTTCTCCAGCACCGCACGCACGGTTGCAGAATCATCGACGATTAAGACGTTCATACCCATGTGATTGCCCTTGAAAGGGAGATTTTGGTTATAGTTCTGCTTCAACGCCGTTCGATCGGACGGTGACTAGGCCGCTGTTTACGTACAAACTCATGGTGCGCGGCTTCGAACCTCCCACATCCTCGCCATCAATCAGCAGGCTGTTTTTCCATAAGATTTTTCGGAGTACGGTGTAGTTGCGCTTGCCGGTTTCAAAGACATCGGAGGTCGCCTGCATTGCACTGCCGCCAGCCACTTTGACGATCAGGTTTTCCTTGGTGGCCCCGCGGTCGTACATTTCCTGAAGCAACGCGATCACACCCACATCGGTGTACTTGGCCGGTTGCCTGCGAGCGCCTTCCGGATCTGTTCGTGAAAGTGGCAGCAGGCAGTGAATCAGGCCACCCAATTTGATGACGCGATCGTAGACCGTGACACCGATGCATGATCCCAATGAATAAGTGATAAGCATATCACCGGGCTTATCGCTGATGGCCATCTCTCCGACGCCAACCACGCGTTTGACTGCTTCGGCTGTGATCATCTTGGTTTATCCTTGTGGTCTGACTGTATCCGTCAGGCCATGGTTCATGTCCCAGTTCGTTGATAGGCGGATGGTCCGATTCGAACAAAGCCCACGCTGGCGGCTGCGCTCAGGTTTTCCGCATGGCCAATGCAAAACAAACCACCCGGGCGAAGCAACCGGCGCACTTCGGTGACCAGGCGTTCACGAACAGCCTGATCGAAATAGATCATCACGTTGCGACAGAAAACGGCATCCATCGGCCCTTTCATAGGGAACGGCGGTATGGACAGGTTCAACCTGGCAATCGTGAGCTTTTCCCGAAGGCGTGTCGTCGCCTGTCGTACGCCGTGGTTCCCCGTGGGTTTGAAATACTTATCCCGTAAGTCCGCACTGATCGAACGCAGGTCGTTCTCGGGGTATTGGCCCAGGTGACATCGTTCGAGCATGCGGGTGGAGATATCGGTTGCAAGGATGCGCCAGTCAGTCGTGGTGCTGCCCAGCAGTTGATCGATGGTGATCGCCATGGAATACGGCTCAGGCCCTGAAGAACTGGCGGCCGACCAGAATCGCATCTGCCTGACACCCTGTTTGGCGGTATCACGCACCAGGTCGGCCAGCAGATCGAAGTGGTGTGGCTCACGAAAGAAACTGGTGACATTGGTCGAAACCATATCCAGCATCTGGGTGATCTCATCACCCGAGGCATCGTTTTCGATGTACTGCAGATATTGCTCGAAGTTTTGCAGGCTCAAAGCGCGAATGCGCTTATTGATCCGCGCAGACAACATGGCCTGCTTGCCATCACGGATGACAATGCCGCTGAGGTCGTAGATCAATCGCACCATCTGTTCGAACAGTTGGTCATTGATGATGGACCGGTCAGATGTTTTTTCCGTGGTGCAGACAGTCACGGGACATCCTCGTAAAAACGAACATCTGCGACGCGTCGCATCACCATGATGCGACATGAAAGGCTGCTGGTTCGATCAGGAACCAGCAACCACAGGGGGTTGGTTATCAGAATTCGTCCAGGTCGCCTTCGCCCAGTGGAATCACTTCCTGGGGTTTCCGTGTGGACGGACGCATTTCACGCGCGTGTGGCTTGCCACGATCGGCATGTGGTATACCTGACGGTTGTTGGGCAATACCTGCTTCCTGGTCCATCACGTACGACGGTTTGGTTTTTCCTTTGGCGGCCTTCTTACTCGGCGGCGCATCCACCTTGCCGCCGCTGCCTCTGACCACGCCCACCAGTTGGTCGACCATGTGGTTTAACTCGTTCGCCTGGGCGCTCAGTTCTTCTGAAGCTGAAGCAGATTCCTCGGCATTGGCGGCATTGGATTGAGTGACCTGATCCATTTGCGTCATCGCTTTGGTAATCTGGTCGACGCCGTCGGCTTGTTCCTTGCTGGCTGAAGCAACTTCGTTGATCAGACCGGTGACCTTGCCGACCACCTCGTCAATTTGCTTCAGGCCCTGTTCAACTTCATGGGCAACATTGACACCGTTCTCGGCATTGTGACGCGCGTCTTCGATCAACTGGGCTGTATTGCGCGACGCTTCGGCACTACGTTGAGCCAGGGATCGAACTTCCTCGGCCACGACCGCGAACCCTTTACCCGCTTCACCTGCACGGGCGGCTTCCACCGCGGCGTTCAGGGCCAGCAAGTTTGTCTGGAAGGCGATCTCATCAATGGTCTTCAGGATGTTGGCCGTCTGATCGGAAGAATCCTTGATCTTGCCGATCGCATCGCCGAGTCGTTGCATCGATTCGTTGCCGCTGCGCGACGATTTGGATGCGTCGTCGGCAAGCTGATTGGCCTGAGTAGCGTTTTCCGCATTCTGGCGAACCATTGCGTTCATTTCTTGCAGTGACGCGTTGGTTTGCTCAAGGTTGGATGCCTGTTCACTGGCGCCCTCGGCCATCTGGGTGGAAGACGACGACACCTGATCAGACGCCGCACTGACCTGTTCGGAACCTTCAGTCAAACCTTGAATCACGCGTCCCAGCGGGCCGGTGATACCACGAGTGATGATTAAGGCCAGGATGCTGCCCAGCACCAGGGCCACCGCCACGGCACCGAGCATCAGTACGACTGCCCGGCTCATCCGCGTGTCCATTTTCTGCTGCTGCCCATGCTTCATATCTGTGACGATGGTCAGAAGATCGTCAGCAAGTTTGTTCATGCCTTTGCGAGCAGCGATCTGCTGGTCATACAGGGCAATCCATTCGGTCAAGCCGGTTCGGTAGAACTTGGCAGACTGGGCAATTTCCTGGATGACGCGGCGGTCTGATTCAACCGTCAGTCGATTAAGGATCGTCTGGCAAGTCTGATCGATTTCGTCGAGGGTGGTGTACGCGACCTTTGTGCGATCACGGTCGCCGGTCATCATGAAGTAGACCACGTTCAACCGGCACCACCCCACGTCATTCAACAGGCGGATGGTATCGTTCACGTTCAGGCGCTTCACTTCGTACGTGTCTTTAGCGAGTTTTTCCAATACCTCAAATCTGGCCAGCAGCCGGCCCAGAACGGGTTTGACTTCATTGGCGAATAACTCAGCACAGTCACCATCGACGCGGCGCGTCTGCTGAATCTGTTTGGCAAAGCTGTGCAATTTCAAATGATCTTCGTGCATGGCTTCCGCGGCTTTAGTGAATTCCTCACCTGCGACCTCGCTCTGTTTGGCGAAGTCGGGGCTCCCGAGCCACTTGCCGAACGAACAACGATTACCATCGGTTTCCACCGAGAGTTCTTTTTGTCCGGGGTCAGCCACGAAGTCACGAACGGCGCCTGCCCAACTGAGGTGAGCACGGCTGTAGATCCCGATGTCCTGCATGAGATGTAAGGACGTGCTCGCCTTCGCGTTTTGAACTTTCTTCAAATCGAAACATTCGCTTGCGATTTTCCTTCCCGCTGTACCCATGGCCTGGTTCTTCAGATCCTGCTCGGTAATGATGGCCACGCAACGATTGAACGAATCTTCAAACTGCGTGGTTAGCTGATCCACCTTGGCCAATTCCTGGCGGTCCTGGGGATCGGCAAATTTGGCCATCAGTTCCTTGCTGGTCTGGCGGACAGCAGTGAGAGTCGTGGTCATATCGTCCACGTACTTCTGATCTTTCTTGAGGACGAAATCTTTTTGGTGCGTATTCGCATCCAGGGCCAGTTTCAGCAGGCTGGCAGCATCATTGGCCTTGTCGACGGTGCTGTCCGTGTCGCGCAGCCCTTTGTAACCGATGCCGCCCACGATGAGCGTGAGGATCAGGACGATACAGAACCCGCCGCCGATCTTCATTCCGAGTGACATATTCTTCAACATGGTGTTACCCCTTCGCAGTGATCTGCCATTGCTCTTGTGTTGATTGCTCTTTATTCCGATCGGGCTTTACGCTTGTCCACCCGATGATTGTTCTGGTGATACGGATTGCGAAACAGCGTTGAGTTCTTCCACGTTCAGGATGCGATCGACATCCAGCAACATGACAACGCGCTGTTCCAACCTGCCTACGCCAAGCAGGTATTCCGCATTGATGCCCGCCCCGAAGGCCGGCGTATCCGCCAGGTGTTCCAAGTCGAGTTCGAATACTTCCTGCACGCTATCGACGAGGATGCCCATCGGAATGTTCTGGCCGTTGAATGGCAGTTCCAGAACGATGATGCAGGTCAATTCAGTGTCTTCGATCTGTTCCATGGCGAAGCGGGAGCGCAGGGCGACGACGGGAATGATCTTGCCTCGAAGGTTGATCACCCCGCGGATGTACTGTGGTACCCGCGGCACAGGGGTGATATCCATCACGCCGATGATTTCTCTGACCTTCAGGATACCGACGGCGTATTCCTCTTCTCCGAGGTTGAAGGTCAGGTACTTACCGGTCAGAACTTCCAGATTCTCGTTGGTTTCCGCAGAGGGTTGTTCAGCTGTTTGTGACATCTTGCACCTCAAGTTGGTCAGGTAGTGCATCCGAGGCAGCCGATGGCGTTTGCTCGGCGGGCAGGGCGAAATCGTCTGGCACGAGTGCTGGATTGAGCGATCGAATCTGCCCGATCAGGTCTTTGGCATCCACCGGCTTGGGAATAAAGCGGTCGACGCCGTCACGTAGGACAGAGTGAATCTGACTTGCCTTGATCACGCCGGAAATCATGATGATGGGTGAGCCAGCGCACCAGGAGAGTGAACGTACGCGTCTGGTCAGTGCCAGTCCCGTTGCGCCAGGCAGGTTGTAATCGACGATCAGCAGGTCCGGCGGCGGCATGTCGACCAGATGTTGCCAGGCCTGTTCAGCCGTCGGATGACAATGCGTGGCCATCCCTAGCCGCTGGATGATGGCACCGACTATTGTCTGTGAAGTCAGATCATCTTCGACAATCATGCATGATGACATGGACATTTCCCCTTTAAGCGGTAAGCAATACTCACGCCGCGCAATTTGCCATTGTTTCAGTCACCTTGTCGTTCAGGACATTGGGGGTGAATGGTTTGATCACATAGTTGTTCGCACCTGCTTGCAGGGCCTTGATCACGTTCTGTTTTTCAGCTTCCGTGGTCACCATGATGATGGGCGTCCTGCACCCGGAGGCGCGTGTTTCCTTGAGGACCTCATAACCATTCTTTTCCGGCATGTTCCAGTCCAACAGGATCAGGTCCGGCTTGGTGGCCTGGATCACTTCGATGGCTTCCTTGCCATCGGAGGCGTCTTCGAAATCGGAATGCCCCGCCTTCTGGAGTACGGAGCGTTGAATGTTCCGCATGGTTTTAGAATCGTCGACCAGCAAAATTTTCATCGATTGCTCCTTTGAGAATCGTTTTGCATTTGAATCTATGCAGCGCGGTCTTCCTGCTTTGGCATCGTGTGCTGACGAAACACTGCTTCAATATCAAGAATCAATCCGACTTGTCCGTCAGGCATGATGCTTCCGCCGGCCACACCAGGAGCGTGGCGCATGGTCGCACCCAGGGTCTTGATCACGACTTGTTGCTGGCCAATCAGTTCATCTGCGACCAATGCCGCCAGTGCACCGTCCCGCTCGACCACAACCACCACAGATTCCGTGGGGTCGCGCGGTTTGTCTGTCACACCGAGCCACGTGCCCAGATCACAGATGGGTAGCAGGTCTTCACCGTGCGTCAGGCATTGATACCGATCGAATGCGGCTGACAGATCATCCTGTTTTGGACAGAACATGCGGACGATGTTGAGGGTTGGCACGATGTAGCGTCGATGATGCACACGAAGCACCATCCCTTCCATGATCGCCATGGTCAGCGGTAGATGAATAATCAGGCGTGTGCCTTGACCGGCGCGCGTGCTGATTTCAATCTTGCCCCGCATCGCTTCCACGTTTCGCCGCACCACGTCCATGCCGACGCCACGCCCGGAAATCTCACTGACCTGTTGCGCCATGGAGAAACCGGGTTCGAAAATAAGGTGATAGATCTGTTCGTCGGTGAGGGTTTGATCCGCCGTGACGATGCCGCGTTCCATGGCTTTACTGAGAATCGCATCGCGGTTCATGCCGCGGCCGTCGTCTTCAATTTCGATTTGGACATTACCGCCCTGGTATCGCGCTCGCAGGTGAACCTGACCTGCTTCGTCTTTGCCGGCCTGGACACGATCTTCCGTGGATGACTCAATACCGTGATCGATCGCGTTGCGCACCAGGTGAATCAACGGGTCGGCGATCTGGTCCACCACTGCTTTATCGAGTTCGGTCTCTTCACCGCTGATCTGGAAGTTAATGGGCTTATCAACTTTCTTTGCTACATCACGAGCAAGGCGTGCCATGCGTTGGAATACCGAGCGTACCGGAACCATGCGCAGTGAGGTCGCCATTTCCTGCAGTTCCCGCGTGATCTTGCCCAGTTGGTTCATCACGCGGTGCTCATCCATCGTGTTTTCCGCATCAAGGCGTTCGACCACTTGCGCTACCATGGTTTCCGCGATCACCAGTTCGCCGATCGTGTCCACCATGCGATCCAGGCGCTCAGCATCAACTTTGACGATGTCCTTGATCTGACGGGCAGTTCCGCTGGACGGGGTGGCAGCCGGCGCATCAGCCTGGCGTTGTTCGCGCAAGGCTTGACCAACCGACTGTGCGGCAACACCTTGATCGTTGGAGAGAATCTCGCCGATCCGTCGTTCGCCACGTTCATCCGCTTGCGTGGTCAGTGACGCCGATACCTGCTGATCAGTGGCTGCCCCTTTTTCTACCAGGGCATCTCCGAGTTTCGAGCGCGTTTGCCCGGCGCTGTCATTGTTTGTGGGTACCTTTCCGTCGATGGCGGCAATGAGTCGATCACACAAACCCTGAATCTGCTGATCCTCACACAGCGGTTCGCCGGTTTTCAGGCACTGTTGCACGTTGGCAATCAACTTCTTGAGTTGATCGCTGCTATCAAAGAACAGATCCATCAGTCCGGAGCTGAGTTCCAGTGTATTCTTGCGGATACGATCGAGCAGCGTTTCAGCCTGATGCGCCAGCGTCTGGATATCGTTGAATTCCAGGAAGCCCGCGACTCCTTTAATGGTGTGAAACGCGCGGAACACACTGTTGATCGCTTCGCTGTTCGTCGGTTCAGCTTCCAACGCGAGCAATTGATCTTCAGCGTTATCGAGATGATCATTCGCCTCTTGCGCAAAATCTGCGATCAGGCCGTCGGGATCGTTGAGTATGCGACCTTCTGTATCTGACCCGGTCACTTCTGATTGGCGTGTGATTCGATTTTGTTCTGCGGTCTTGACGCCATCGGGTGAACGAAAACGTGATACTGGGCACGCTGGCAGGGTTTCACCCTGGGCACAGCGATCAAATGTCACGGCAAGCCAGTCCTTCATTTCCAATAGCGACTCACCCAGCTCCTTCACGCTGGCGGTCAGCAGTTGGTCCTCCGCCAGGTGGCATGCTTCTGCGACGGCAGTGAATCCAAGCAGGCTTGACTCACCCTTGAGGGTGTGCAGCAGTCTTTTCATCTGATCGATGGCAGCGCGATCGTCAGACTGATCTGCCTGCAGAATGACGCTTTCCATCTCTTCAAGGATGCCGGGTTGACGTGCAAGGAACTCGTCGATCACTTCCTGATCGACGGTGCTGGGCAAGGTCCACATGACATCGGGCGTGTCGGTCGTATCTTCGATATCGGCGGGTGCCGGCTCCGGCTCACTGGCAAGGTCATCCGGCAGCAGTGCTTCGGGAAAAGTGATTTGTGCTTCATCAACATCCCGGCAGATAACGCCGTCCAATGCATCGATCAACTCTTGCAGTGTATTGACCGCGTGTTGGGCATCATCGGGCGGTTCAAGAATCAGCGATTCCAACAGTTCGCATGCGGCTTGGGTGGCATGGCGCGTTCGATCAAGGCTCACAGTGGCCAATTGATCGGATAATTGTTCGAACTGCCCGTGCAAGTTGGCAAGAAACTGTACATCGTCAGTTTCCATAGCCTTCACATCGCGCGAAAGCGTTTGAACTAGAGCTTGAATGGTATCTGCCCCCATTGGTGCTGCTCCCGGTGCTTACTGACACCAGGTCCGTACCAGTTGCGCTGAGAAGATGAGTAATCCCCCGGCTGCTGGACGATCCCCGGAATTTGAGTAGGCCGTTTGTGCTCGCGGCCAACTCACATCAATCCTGTTGCAGGCGTTGGAAGTTCCCGCAACGAATTTTCTATCGTGCGATCCTGCCCGGAGCCTTAGTCGTTACTGCATGGAATTTGGTTATTCTTATGTGATGGTGATGAGCGTGACCAGCTAGGCTGGCATGAACTCAATTTTGCGGTGATTGTGCAGTTCAGTTGTCGGTTTATCGGCTCAATCCCCCAAGCCGGGAGAGAGGGAGCACTATTAGTGGGCCTTGCTGCAAACGTCCGGGCAGGCCCGAACCTACGTGGGGCTGCGGTTGGATTTCCCGTTTCGTCCAGCATGTTCTCGACGGCGTGCGTCCCAATATGGGGGTGCCTTTTTTTGAGGCGTGAGTCTTGCGCGATCCAGATTCTCCCGCACTCAAGCCTCATCCTGCTTCGCCAAGGCTACGCAGGACAAGGGCCTCATCCGCTTTCGCCGAGGCTACGGCGGACAGGAGCCTCAGACGCCGCACACCAGGTAAACAGGCAGAGCCACTCACTACGTTGAAGGTTGAGTAAATCTGCTTCATGGTTGTTGCCAGCGCGGTAGGCATTCGCAGCGGCGTCGATGAAGGCGTACGGTTCGTAGGCATCCGGCATGCTGGCGATGGCGGGATGCTGACCGGTGCGGCGGAACCAGTATTGGCTGTTGCTGAAGTCGCCTTCGCGGCGGTGCATGATGCCGTGCCAATATGAACCGGTGGGCGTGTCGATGCCCTGACTGATCGTGTGTGAACGATCGAGTTCATCGATGTAAAGCCAAAGTGCCGACGCCAGCGCCTCGCGCCCGCGCACAGCGGGATGATCGATCATCGACTCAACGATTTCACGCAGCGCGCGCTGGCGTTCATCCTGCGGCGGTGTGAGCGCATGAACCACCAGCGTTGGCATCGCCTGTTCAAGGGGCAACACGTCGAACAACGGTTCAAGCGCTTCAGCAATATCAGCAGGCAGTTCCATCGGGCGCTCCGTTTATCGCAGGATGGTTGTCCTATCCTTGATCGCCGGGTCGCCCGCCTGGTAGTCAAGCATGATCCACGGGTCTTGCGTCTCGATGCGGTGCTGCATCAAATCTGCGTGCAGGCGATCGCGCATTTCGGGATATTGATCGGAAACATCTTTTGTTTCCATCGGGTCGGCTTCGGTATCGTAGAGCGCGGTTGCAGGTCGGTCGATGTAATGCATCCGTGGGCGCTCGCCGAGTTGCTCGACACCTTTTGCCAGGATCGCCTGCCACGAGCGGCCGGCGTACAGGTCGGAAGCGAGCGGAAGCGGTGCGGAGTGATTCAACCGTTGCACATACTTCCACCGACCATCATGCACGAAACGGTACGGATCATACATGGTGATTTCATGGAACGTGTGACTGGCGAAGATTGCTGTGCGATCCCACGTGACGTTCTCATCCAGCAGCGGTAGCAGCGATTGGCCCACGCGTTCAATGCCATCATCTGGTTCGGGTAAGCCAAGCCAATCGCAAACGGTTGGTTGGAAATCAAGCCAGTTCACACATTCGGCTGTGTGTTGCGACACGCCGCCGCGCTTACCGATGAGCAGGGGGCAGCGGTGGCCAGAGTCGTAGCAACTCGCCTTGGCCCCAACGAACGGCATGCCGTGGTCGGTGGTGACAATGATGAGCGTTTCATCGGCGTGGGTCGAATCATTCACCGCATCAATGGTTGCACCGACGCACGCATCATATCGACCGATCGCGCGCCAGTAGCCGGCGATGTCTTCACGCACTTCGGGAATGTCCGGCAGGAAGTCAGGCACGGTGATGGTGGCGGGGTCGATCGGCTGGTCACCGAATTCATCCTGCAGGTCGGCACAGTGCCAGCCATCTGGGCCGCCGCGGTGTGGGTACATTGGCGCAACCATCAC
>JANQFT010000024.1 GCA_028277685.1 Phycisphaeraceae bacterium | reverse complement strand
CATCATCGTGGTGGCGGAGCCTGCGACCCAGCGGGTGTATGAACGATTGATTCGTGAATTGGACAAGCGTCGGCCGCAGGTGTTGGTTGAGTGCATCGTGGTGACGATGGACACGAGCGATGGTTACTCACTGGGTGTGGAAATCTCCCGCCGCAACGCATTTGAAGAAGGCGACACGTTGACATTCAGTTCCTTTGGTTTAAGCACGGTGGATGCCGCTACGGGTAGCCTGTCTCTGTTGCCGGGGCTTGGATTCAACGGTGCATTGGTCTCGCCGGACATTGCGGACATCATCGTTCGCGCGCTAAAGACGAACGGCCGTACGAAGGTGGTCTCCGCCCCACGTATTCTGGTGAACGACAACGCCAGCGGTACGTTGGCCAGCATTAACGAAGCGCCGTTCACCACCACCACCGCACAACAGACGACGGACGCGGTGACGTTCGGCGGTTATGCCTCAGCAGGCACGACGATCTCCGTGACACCACACATTGCGGAGGGTGATCACCTTCAGTTGGAATATTCGATCGACCTAAACTCATTCACCGGTGAAGGCAACAACGGCGTGCCACCCCCCCGGCAGACGGACACGATTGCCAGTGAAGTGACCATTCCCGATGGCCACACCATCATTGTGGGTGGACTGAAGCGCAAAGACTACAGCGAGACTGTGCAACGTATACCGATTCTGGGTGAGCTGCCGGTGATCGAACACTTGTTCAGCAATCGCTCGGAAAATGAATCGGACATCTCGTTGTTCGTGTTTATCAAACCAGTGATTCTCCGGGATGATCGGTTCGCGGACCTGCGTTACCTATCCGAGCGTGATTTAGCCCAGGCGGGCCTGCCTTCGGACTATCCTGGCAGTGATCCATTGATGATGCATTAATCGGATGGGGCGTTTTGCTGTGTCGGATGCACCCGTACCAATCTATGACAAGGATGAGCAGATGGCTCGCCTGGATGACTTGGCCGGCCAAAGCGCTTCGGCAGATTTTGTCGAAGCAATTCCTATCAGCTATGCACGGCAACACAGCATGGTCGGATTGGCCAGTGATAACGGGCACCTGTCACTGGCGCTGGCGAGCACGGCGAACTGGCAGCAGGTGGACGTACTCTCACGTTATTTCGATCGTCCGGTGAAGCCTGTCCTCGCGTCCCCGGAACAGATTACTCATTTGATCAATGTGGCGTATGGTCAACAGACCGGTCAGGCGGAACATGCGATCAGTGAGCTTACTCCCCCAGAAGTTGGCGATCTGGAACAGTTGACCGGCGAGGGCGAAGAAGACCTATTGGACGTGGCCACGCGTGCACCGGTCATCAAACTGGTCAACCTCTTATTGTTCGAGGCAGTGAAGCAAGTTGCTTCCGATGTGCATATTCAGCCGTATGACGATCATCTGATGGTGCGTATGCGTATCGATGGTGTGTTGTTCGATTCGTACCGTCTGCCCAAGAGTTATCAGGAAGAGGTGGTCAGCCGTATCAAGGTGGTAGGACGAATGAACATCGCGGAGAAGCGGCTGGCCCAGGACGGACGCGCGACGGTGCGGTTGGGCGATCGCATCATTGACCTGCGTATTGCTTCATTGCCTACGAGTTACGGCGAGCGCATCGTGATTCGCCTGTTGGATAAGAGTGCACGGCTGTATACGCTGGGTGAGCTGGGGATGGAGCCGGATATCCTGGCGCAGTTCCGTGAGTTGATCCATGTCGAACATGGCTTGATGCTGGTGACCGGCCCGACCGGTAGCGGAAAGACCACCACATTGTATGCGGCGCTACAGGAGATCGACCACACCCAACGCAACGTGCTGACGTTAGAGGACCCTATCGAATATCAACTTCCAGGGGTCAGCCAGACACAGGTGAGTAACCGTAAGGGCATGACTTTCGCCAGCGGGTTGCGGCATGTGCTGCGGCAAGACCCGGATATCATCATGGTCGGTGAGATCCGCGATCACGAGACGGCGGTCATGGCAATCCAATCGGCGCTGACTGGGCACATGGTGTTCTCGACGTTGCATACGAACGATGCCGCGAGCGCGATCACACGTCTACTAGACCTTGGCATTGAACCCTATCTTGTCGCCAGTTCGGTGGTGGGGGTGCTGGCTCAGCGGTTGGTGCGTTGCATCTGTCCAGACTGTTCGCAGTTCAGTCCCCCGGAGGTGGGAGAACTGGAGCGACTTGGCATGAATGCGGGCGAGGTGAATTCCCAAGGTCTGGCTGTGGGTAGTGGGTGTGAGACATGTCGAAAGACCGGTTACAAGGGCCGCGCTGGTGTGTTCGAATTACTGGCGGTCAATGACGCGATCCGCGGTCACATCCAACGACGTGACCCGGCTTCCGATATCAAAACCGCCGCGATCAACACCGGCATGCGCACGCTGTTGGATACCGGCATTGCCAAGATCATCAACGGCACCACCACCATCGAAGAAGTGCTTCGCGTGACGGTGAGATCGACACCTTAGCCCATGCATGTGAAACACGCTAGATCTGGATTGCTCATCACCGCTTGCGGCTTCGCCCTAGCAAGCACCGGCGTGATCGCGTGGACCTTAATCATTCCGTGTGCGGTCGACATTGATAACCCGAAAGATCGCAGCGCATCACCCGCCACCCTAGCTTCGCCCACCCCCGGCGCATCTACAACCTTGCCTACGGTGGCAGAACTCAACGCCGTAGCCAAACGCCCCTGGCAGCGTCCGTTGTACGATCCGAAGCCCGTGGTGGCACCGCCGCCGCCCCCTAAGCCAGTGCCACCGTTTACCGCCAAACTTACCGCGACGATCATTGAACCCGGTCGGTCAGTGGCAATATTCGTAACACGGGAGGGGGAAACTGCCTTCTGCACGGTTGGCCAGCAGATTGCCGAGGCGGAAGTCGTGGCTGTGAAACAGAATGCTGCTGAACTGAAGTATCACGGCAAACCCCTTCACCTCACGGTGAAGGATGGAGGGGCACGCTGATGGCAGAATCGGTTCTCATCCTCTTCGTGCACGATGGTCCCTGGCAGGCTGCAGTCGGCCAGGGCGGGGAAATCGCTTGGTTGCACCCAGAGGCGGCAGACGATTCACCGGGAGCGCAAGCGAAAGTCATCAAACAAGCCCTCGACGAAACGCATGACCAGATTGAAACTGTCGTGCTTGCTTTACCCACCGCATGGGTGTTATGCGCGAACGTACCGGCTGGCGACCTGCCGAGGCGTCAGCGTCACCAAACACTTGCCTATAGACTGGAAGAGTCTGTTCCCATCGCCGCTGAGTCTTATGTGGCCGACTTCATAGAGCATACACACGAAGCGCTTGGCGTATGTGTGGCTCTGGAGCGCGTGCAACCAATCTGCCAGGCGCTTCAAGCAGTTGATCTTCCCGTGCAGATGATCTGTCCGACGGCACTGCTGGCCGCACAACATGCTTACCGCACACTCCCCGATGAAACCAACCTGTTGCTCTGGCGTAATGGTGCGTGGGTCGAAGCGGTGGCGTGCGAGAAGCGACTACCGATTCGTTGGTGCCGTCTGCCCGCGGTACTCCCGGAAGCCCTCCCAGAAGTAAATGATCTGGAACATCAACTGGCGATGGCTTTCGGTGATCAGTTCAACCGCGTCCACACGATCGAACTGGACGAAGCCGATGTTACTGACGCCGAGCAAGGCCTTCCGGAGGCCGCAGCATGCGAAGCGACGCTGCTTGCCAGCGGCAACGAACAACCCTGGTTCAACCTTGCCCGCGAGACACTCACACCGACTGACTGGCAGGATCGATTACAACGTCCGATGCAGCTCGCGATGGCGAGTATCGCGCTGTTCATGCTGATCTGTTGCGGCGTGTTCCTCTGGCGGCATCACACATGGCAAGCGGTCGCATCCGACCAGCGTGCTCTGCAGACTCGGCTCTTCGCCGAATTATTCCCCGACCAGACCGCGCCGCCATCGATACGACGACGCCTGATGAGTGAATATGAACAACTCAAAGCGATCACCGGCACCACCGACTTACCGCAGCACACGCCCACGCTCACCTTGATCCATGACACACTTGCCAGTCTGCCAAATGACAAACGCTTCCGCCTGGAAGAAATGCGCTTTACCCCTACGCAAGTGCGGCTCGATGGCATGGTGCGACGCCATGGCGATGCTGATGCGCTTGCTCAGGCCTTACGCCGTGAAGTTCATCTGATAGTTGATGCACCCCACACACAGAAGCAGCGCGATGGCGTGGCCTTCAACCTGCATGCCTGGCTCAGCCCCCTCAACCAAGGGGGAAAACGATGACCCTTCGCCCCCGGAAGTTAGCTGCAGTGTTGATTGGCGTGATCCTCTGCGCGTGCATGATCATCGCATGGATGTCCATGCACGAATCAAAACAAGACGCGATGCGTGAGGGCAAAGCGCTGGCCGAATGCCAACGCTTGGCATCGCTCATCAAAGCGGCACGTCAACAACCCACCCGTGCCCAAGCGCGAGAGATGAAGACACCGCAATTCGCCAGCCTCATTGAGTCGATTGCCCAGCAAGTCGGTATCTCGCGCGATCAACTGTTGCGCATCAGCCATCAGCCCGCCCGGCGATTACAGGGCACCGTCTACGAACAGGTCAGCACGCACATTGCCCTTGATGGCGTGTCCCTGCCACGCGTGTTGAACTTCCTGCGCGGTTTAAGCGGTAAGAACACCAGCCTGTCCATCGCATCGGTCTCCCTCGACGCCCCGCGCGAGCAAACCACCACCGAGCGCTGGCAAACCGAAGTCACCGTGACCCACCTGATCTATGCCCCGCCCACGAACGCCTCGTCGGGCCAGAGGATGCAACCATGAAGAAGTGCATTGTCCTGTCCATCATAGCTCTTACTGCCTGCTTCCTCTCCGGCTGCAGCACTAACCCATCCAACGCCGATTACCAAACCATTCGCGCGGCACCCAATCGCAACACCGAACTGGCCAAGCAGGAAAACACCCTCGGCACCGAACGCTTCGCAGACGGAGAAATGGATCAAGCTGAAGCTCACTTCCGACGCGCGATCAACGCCGACCTCACCTTCGGCCCCGCTCACAACAACCTGGGCAAAGTCTACTATCACACCAAGCGATACTACGAAGCCGCCTGGGAATTCGAGTACGCCGCTAAACTCATGCCCCACCGCCCTGAACCCCGCAGTAACCTCGGCCTCGTCTACGAAGCCATCGGCCGACTCGACGATGCGGTCACCCAGTACACCACCGCCCTTGACCTCGCCCCAGACCACCCTCACTTCATCGGCAACCTCGCCCGAGCCAAATCCCGACGCGGCGACAACGACCAGGCCTTGCACGACCTGCTCAACGACCTCGTCCTCAAAGACACAAGACCAGAATGGGTCCAATGGGCAAGAGTGCAATTACATGTGAAGCAACGTGTGCCAACAGCAAATGAATAGATCAACATAATTCTGCATGTGTTGCTGCCAAGTGCGGTACTGGTTCAAATGCACGCACTCAAGCACCCATTGAACACGAACAATCGGTAAGCACTCAATTCCCAGTATCTTGTGGAATGCGCGAGCAGTTTTGTAAACCGCAGGTCGCCGGTTCGAATCCGGCAGGCGGCTTTTCTGAATGGCTATTTTGAGGGGGTTTGGCGGGCACGGTAGGCGGCGGGGGTGTCGCCTAATGCCTGGCGGAAGGCGCGGCCGAAGTTGCGTAGCAAGGGGTAGCCACACTGTTCTGCGATTTCCTGAATGGGCAGCTGCGTGGAGCGCAACAGATGGGTGGCACGGCTCATGCGGATCCGGGTCATTTCCTGGTGCGGTGTGCGACCGAAGCGACGTTTGAATTCAGCTTGAATCCAACGGCGACTGATACCCAGCGCGTCGGCCACCTGCTCGATGGTACAGGGATCACATGCGTGCAAACGGATGTATCGCGCCACATCACGCAAGCGCGGGTCTTCCACAGCAATGATGTCGGTGGATTGCCGCGACACGATACCAGTGGGCTCAATCAGAATCGATTGCTCGGGCGGCGGGTGACCATCCAGCAGGCGATGCAGTTGTCGTGCTGCTTCGTAGCCGAGGTCATCGTAAGGAATGTTCACGCTGGACAACGGCGGGAAAGAGGCTTCACATTGCATATCATCGTTGTCGATGCCGAGGATGGCGACCTGTTCGGGCACGTTGATGTGGGCGGTGGCTATGATGCCGGCGGCTACTCGTGCGGTGCTGTCGTGCGTGACGAGTAAAGCAGTGGGCGGCTGCGGTGGACGCAGGGCATCGACCAGCAAGTCGGCATGTGCGCCGGCGGGAACCTGATCGTCCGGCCAATCTTCAACGAAGTCGACCATCTGCACACCACCTTCAGCTAACCGACGCCGCAAGCCTTCCGACCGCAGGTGCGCAGCGCGGCTACGTTCTCCCCCAGCCCAGAACACGCAACGTTCAAAACCGCGTTCCAGAAAATGCTGGGCTGCCATCTCGCCGATGGCCATGTCGTCAGTACAGACAGTGGTGATGTTCAGGTGTTCGTAATGGACCAGACAATTAACGATGGGGTGACCGGTGTCGGCAAGACGTTCGACCAGTGGGCCGTCTGCAATGGCGCAGATGGTGCCATCGTCGCGCGCCCAGTCTGAACCTCGCGCGCGGTTCCGGGTCATTTCAATTTGCAGACGCCAGGGCGGATTGTGCCTGCGCATGTATTGGGTTACCCCACGCACCACCGACCGGCCCAAACGACCGGCCCCATCGACCACCAAGCGAATTTGCGCCGGCTTTTCCGCGAAGAATCGGTTAGCAGGCTGGACGTTTTCGGATTGTACCGTTTGGGTAGTCTGCTGGGACATGCAACCACTCTGAATGCTCTTTCTTGCGCTGTTCGAGACTAAAAATACTCTATAAATGCGGCCCACGCTTGCAAAATGTGTCGATTTTGACGTATTTCTTGGACATATCTGGCCATTGCGATAGCGCCGTTAATGAGTATCAACTTGCGCGATATTACCTTGTTTGACCTGAGCGCGCGGAGTACATTCAGAGTGGAATCGATTGTGTCACTTCAAGAGCTACCCTTACCACTTCAGGAGGACTACTGATGCGCTTGACGACAAAGATTTTGGGGATCGCAATTGTTGCTGCCGGCTTGGTACAACCTGTTTCTGCTGCAGTGTTGTATGACTACGACGCAACCAACGATTACGTTTCCGGCGACGAGTCGCTTCGTAAGATCGATGGTACGGCATACACCGGTGGCGATGCCGGGCGTGCATTCAGCACCAATGCCATGCAGCCGATCAGCGGTTACACCGGCCCAGCCTTCTTTGGTGGTTTTGAAGCGGACGCAGGAGCTGCTAACTTCGAGAATGCCAATGTAGATAGCAGCGGCAAGGTTGGTGGCGATCCGATCCACTTCGACATGCCGAACAACAACAACGTGCGTTTCGACGCGGTGGTCATGGGCAGTGTGGGTCTGGCCCAATTCGATGCGACCAGTAGCGTCACCGTTGGTGCCATTCGCACATCCTCACAGACCAACGCAACAGCCTCGGCTCGACTGGTATTCGGCATCGGATCGACTTACTACGTCTCTACCACCGAAGTGCTCAGTTCGATTGGCAAAGACAGCGTGGACAGCGTGACCCTCGACAACACTGGTCTTGACGCCCTGAGCTTCCAGGTCTACGACCCCGGAACTGCGATCGCCTACGACGGTGGCGCGGCCGGCGCAGCGTTTGACCCGTTTGTGAATAACTTCGACAGCGTGGGTGTCCTGCTCAAGTACGATCGCCAGGCAGGTTCTGGTCGTAATGGCCTTGGACTTCAACTGTACCAGTTGACCGTTGATGCCACGGTCATCCCCGAACCGGCCTCGATGGCATTACTGGGCCTAGGGGGGTTGATGATGTTCGCCCGCAAGCGCGGGTAATCCAAAATGATTTGTTCCTCCACCGGGTGGCCGACTGACATCGACCACCCGGTTTGCGATCCAACGGTAGGGAAGAAGGTCGAACGGGAGCACTGCCATGGATACCCGCCGCGCACCTGCCGACACGAGTAAAGCCTTCACCCTGGTGGAACTGTTGGTGGTGGTGTCGATCATCGCCCTGCTGCTTTCCATCCTGCTGCCGGCGTTGAATCAGGCAAAAGACATTACCCGTACCGTGGTGTGTCAGACGCAGCTCAAGCAAATCGGATCGGCCATATCTACTTATGCCGCGGAATACGCCAATCTGGTGACCTTCCACGACACCACCCGCACTGTGGGCGGCAACGGCAGTGATGCCCAGGTGCGATGGGTGGGTGCGTTGCAATCTTACTTTGGCCCTGGTGGCTATCCCATGAGCCATCGCGCACGAGACACTGATCCGAACAGTGATTGGGAATCGTTCAATCGCGCCCACTCGGTAATCTTCTGTCCGTCGGACAGGTTCTTCCCTGTGGGCAATGGCAAAGCGCCAAACCCCACACCACGCGGGTACTGGCGGCCAACCAGCTACGGCGCAATCAGTGCCACCATTTCAGTGAACAACGTCAAGCCACATTCTGTGAAGTTTGATAATCAGAGCGGCGGCGTCACCACCACCGCCATGAACATGAACGGTCCCACTCAACCGGGCCAGATGCTGATGATGACTGAAGTAGACTACGACTTCGGCTATCGCAACCCCGCATGGGTCCAGGCCGTCACTCTACTACTCACCTCCCATGAAGAAGCTCAGTTCGGCAAGTCCACCCCATCGAGTTGGCTTTATGAGCACGCGGGTTTCACGCAGAACTGGCTGTTCGTCGACACTCACGTGGCCAACAGCCAACAGCCAACACATCCGATCGGTGGGTCACCCAAGCCATTACGCAACGGCGAACTGCTCAACTGGACCGGCGACGGCTACCAACTCTACCTCAACCAGTTCTATGGAGGCAGGCTACCCGGATGACATATACAGCCAACACATCCCGACGCGCTTTCACGCTGGTTGAACTGTTGGTGGTGGTGGCGATCATCGCTTTGCTGATTTCGATTCTCCTGCCAGCGTTATCCAAAGCCAAGGATATTGCCCAAACCACGGTGTGCCTCAGCCGCATTCGCCAGATGGACATTCCCATCAAGATGTATGCCATCGATTACCGCCAGACACTGGAACGGCGTAACAGCGGCGGTTGGCTCGCCCCACTGACGGATAACGATTACCTGGAACACACACGTGCCAGTCTTTGCCCGGTATGGATGCCCGAACGCGGGGGGTCGTTTGGCATCAACCTAGAAAACGGCATCTACTGGAAAAGATTAGCTCCATCATCGCCGCTTTTTCATGCCTCCCTGCGTGATACAGCAGAAAACGTTGATGGCGGGCCTTCTGCTTTTCCATTGCTATCGGATACGGCCGAGTTCAACAGCAGCAGCAACATCAACAACCAGAAATCCATCTGGTATTCGGGGCGCCCGGGTACCGGTAGCGCACGTCGGCGTCACATTGCTCACCTTCGCCATGTGGGGCAAACGAACATCCTGGCTTTGGATGGACATGCTGAATCACTGTCTGAAAGTAAACTGCCACCATACAACATCAACCTTTGGCTCGCCCCGGACAACATGCGTTACCACTACGGTGTGCCCAGTCCCTGATGGTTGAATCGAACCCACCCAAGACGCACCCCCAGACAGGACCGCAACATGCCTATGAATCTTTCGTTGCACCGCCACCTCATCGTGGCGATGACCTTGTTCAGCCTCTTCACCATGACGTGCGAGGCAATCGACTTCAACGCAGCCCCAACCGCCAACGTGTGGAAGGCGGACGCGCGCAGCCAAAGCGCGCGTTACGTGGAAGATGGCAACGGTGGCAAGGCCCTGGCTGTCACGTGGGATGAAGATGCCAATCGGTTGATGGAAGTGAATTTCAAGCCGATCGCGCTGCCCAATGCGAAGGTGGGCGACAAGATCACCCTTTGGGTTTGCCCCACGCCCAAGCCGATTGTGAATGCCCTCGCCCTGCGCGTGCGCGATGCCAACGGGGAAACGTTCCAGATCAGCAAGAAACTCAACAAGCAGAAACCCGGATGGCAATCGCTGACCTACACCCTGAGTGGGAACGCCGCCGAATCCAACTGGGGCGGCCAGAAGAACGGCAAGATGGAACTGCCGATCGAAATCGTCGGCTTCGCCACCATCACCGCTGGCGTTCCCACCGATAGTCAAACCCTCATCATCGATAACACCAAGTCGAAAAAGTCTGCCAAAGACCTTAAAAAAGCTGCCTCACCTGTATCGGCCACGCCAGCTCAACTGGTGGATACACCCACGCTGGTTGTCGATATGTCCAACGAAAAGAACCTTGGCCTCAACCGTGGACGGGGGGATAAGAAGCTCGAAGCAAAGATCGTGGACGATGAGAAACTCGGCAAGGTTTATCAGATCAACTGGGGCCAGGGCACAAAGCGGTTGGCGGAAATCGGCATCCGCAATCGGCCATCGCTGAAGGCGTTCAAGAAGGGTGTGGTGCTGAACATTCCGGTGGACAACACGGGCTACCCGGGGTTGCGGACGGTGGGTATTCGTGCACTCGATGTGAACAATGAAGTGTGGCAATGGGGTACGAAGGTTCAGACCAATGCCACCGGCTGGCAGATGGCGCAGATCAAGCTCAGCCAGGCGTCGAGTACCGGTCACTGGGGTGGCGGAGGCGAAGGCAAGAACAAGATCGATCCGCCGCTGCGCCTTCAGGCGGTGATGGCGTTGGCACCAGGCAAGCCTACCAGCGAGCAATTCGTACGCCTTGGCAACATCACCCGCAATACGTTTGATGAAGCCGACATCGAGCCGCAGTTCATCCTGCAACAGCTCGATGCGAAGTTCGAACTGCCGAAGATGCCATTCAAACTGATCACGCCTGACACGAAAGATCAATTCAAAGTTTCGATCAAAAACCCGACGGACAAGCCGATCACTTTCGGCGTCCACGCGATGCTGGAAGCGCCCGACGCCCCGGCCGGTGAATACAAAACGTCGAAGCCCATCACGCTGGCAGCAGGTGAATCACACACGCAATCGCTCACAAATATGCTCAGCAAGTTCGGTTGGTACCGCGCTCACCTGACATTGCTGAGCGAAGATGGCGAAGCGAAACTTTCACGTGGCAGCATGTCACTGGCGTACATGGAACCAACCGGTGTGCGTCCTCTTCCGCCGGTCGATGGATTCTGGTTCGGCATTGATGCCCGCGTGAGAAGCGGCAGTGCAGAGTGGCAGGTTGAAACCTGCGCGATGATCGGGGCAGATTACATTCGCGCCGGAATGACCTGGCCCCGCATCGAAGGTAGAGGACCGGGTGGTTCAACCAAACGACACATTGATATTCTCGACATGCTGAAAAAGCACGGTCTCAAGGCAAGCTACGGCCTCAGCTTCACCCCCAAGTGGGCCATCCGCAAAGACTACAAAGGCAAACCCGGCCAAGCGCCGCCCGAACCCGAAGCGTGGCGAAACTTTGCTGCACGCATCGCACAAGTCAATCGCGAGCATGGCGGTGTCATCTCTTACGAAATCTGGAACGAGCCCGACCTGTGGGGCTTCTTCAAAGGCACCACCGACAATTACATGGAGATGCTGCGGATCGCTTACGAGGAAATTGAGAAGCATCATCCTGAAGCCACCGTCATCAGTGGCGGCATCGCCACCGTCACCGGGCACGGCGGGCAATCGAATAACCCAGACCTCGTGCGTCGCAGTTACGTCGAAGGGCAAGATCATTACGAAGCGATGGGCCTGCACCAGCACGGCACGTTCCGTGGTTTCCGTCGCGCACTCGAAGGACCGATGACCAACTTCCGCAAGAAGCTGCGCACGCCCAAGCCCATCTGGTACACCGAAACCGGTACCCCCTACCACGGCAAGACCAAGGCACGCGTATGGCAGGGCCAACAACTGGTGAAGAAACATGCTTACGCTCGTGCGATGAACGCGCAGGGCTTTACGTGGTTCGTGCTCGTGATGAGCGGCGAAAATCACTACGCCATGATCGGCCGCAACCGCGAACCTAACGCCAGCCTGGTGGCCTACAACACGATGACCAAGATGATGCGCGACAAGAAGTTCGTACAGATGCATCAACCCAGTACAGACAATTACGTGATCGAATTCGCCGGCAACGGTGAGCACCTGTTTGTGGTGTGGGATGAAGAACCCGCCACCACTGGTGAGGAAGTGATCATCACCACCACCAGCGATGCCCATGCACAGTTTTTCGATATCTTCGGCAACGCTTCACCGGTGACCGGGCAACCCGGTTCAATCCGCATGGCCATCCAGGAAGATGTGCGCTACCTGGTGGTCAAGTCGTCGCAGCGACCGCGTGTGATGCCGGCCACGGTGAAATTCAAGCATGAAGTCGTCGGCGAAGGTGGCAAACCCATCACCGTGAAAGCCAGCGTCACCAATCCGCTGACAAGCGAAGCCACCATCAACCTGGCGTGGATGGCGGCCGGCGGTCAGGTGAAGAACGAGGCAGTCACCATTGCCGCGGGCAAGACGGCCGACGTGGCATACACCTTCAACGCACCGCGCGGCGTGAAGTCGGGTGAACAAGCCCCGAAGATCACACTGGCTTACACCATTGAGGGCACGAAGTGGTCCGGCAGCATCAACGCGCCGCTGAAACTTTCCCAGTTGATTCCATCTGCGCCGATTGCGAATCGCGAAGCAGATTTCATTCTCGAATCGCGCAATCACATCTTCAATCCCAACGGGCACGATCCCAGTAGAAGACATTTGGATTGGGCTGGCGTGAATGATGCGAGCGCTCGCATCTGGCTCGGCCTAGAAGATCAAACCTTGATTCTGCGGGCTGATGTGAAGGACGATAAACACAACGCCCCCACCAACGCCGGCAAGATGTGGCAAACCGACAGCATCCAGTTCGGCTTCACCGTGCCGGGACAAACCGGTTATTGGGAACTTGGCCTCGGCAGTGGTGCCGATGGGCCGATGGTGCACGTGTGGTCGTCACCGGGTGATGGCGATGCGGCGCGCGATGCGGTGAAGTTAGCTGTCGAGCCGATCGGGGGCGGGTTGCGCTACGTCGCACATCTGCCGTTGGATAAGTTCGGCCTAACCGCGCAAGCACTTCGCGAGAAAGCCATCAACTTCAACTTGGTGGTGAACGACAGCGATGTTGGCAAGCGCGAGGGCTGGGTGGAAATCGCCCCGCATCTGGGCAAAGGTAAAGACCCTGACAAGTTCCCCACCATCCGTTTTGAATGAACCTGCGTGAAAGCACGATGCTCATGATGTTCGAGCAAGACATACCACGATGGCGTAAACACGTTGACGCCCTTGAGCCGACCATCGCCGGCCTACAGATCAACGCGCGTGCGATCATCCAACCCGTGCGCGACACCAACGCCTGGCAAGGCTGGGCGATGACCGATATCACTCCCGCCGTTGCGCTGGCCGCTCGTCCCATCGCACCTGGTACATCCATCGTGATCGACCTTGGCGAACACGCCGTCGGCCAACTGCACGTTGAAGCCGACTTCGCGGATACTGCCAACGCTTGCATCGAAGTGCAACTGGGCGAAGTGTTGGCAGAAGTGTGTGATGATCCAGGCAATGACTATTTCGAGAAAGGTCGCCGGTGGCTGAAGCCTATCACGCTTCGCTGCAAAAACGGCAGTGCAGTCGACAAACGTCGAGCGGTGCAGTTCGTCCGCCTCACCGTTCCCGCAGACAGCGCCCCCGTGCACGTCCATCGCATCTACATGCAGCAGCACACGTCGGCCACGGCCGATTGCAGTTCACTTCCGGAACATACCCCCCCGCTGCTGCGCGCGATTGATGAAGTGTCCATCCGCACGCTGCGCAACTGCATGCAGGGCGTGTACGAAGACGGCCCCAAGCGCGATCGTCGTCTGTGGTTGGGCGACCTTCGACTTCAGGCCATGGCCAGTGATGTGTCACTGGTCAACCACGATCTGGTCAAGCGTTGTCTTTATATCCATGCCCTCGGTGTGCGGAAAGATGGCACCGTCGCCTCATGCGTGTTCGAAAAACCAGACTGGCACATCGGCAACGAATTCATTCCCGATTACGCATTGTTGTTCGGAGATGTGCTGCTTCGTTACGCGCAGTCGTCTGGTGATTGGGATACCGCACGTGATCTCTGGCCGGTCGCCTTGCGTCAAACGGTGCTGTGCGACCGCTGCTTCGATAAACGTAATCTGTTCCACAACCCCGATGATCTCTGGCTGTTCATTGATTGGCATGATGAGTTGGATCGTCAGGCAGCCGAACAAGCCACGACCATCTACGGCCTGCGCTCTCTGGAGAACCTTGCCCGCGAACTCGGTCATCATGATGAAGCAGCGAGACTCGCCACGCGACGCAAGCAGCTCACCCTTGCTGCACGAGAACACCTTTATGATGCAGATTTCGGCTTGGTGGTGTCTGGCAAATCGAAACAGATCTCATGGGCATCACAGGTGTGGATGATCCTGGCCGGTGTTCTCACACGTAGCGAAGCGCAGCGAGCATTCAACCTACTTGATCAACGTGAAGATGCCTTGCGTCCCATCACACCCTACCTGTATCACCATGTGGTCGAAGCCATGGTGCAATGCGGCCTGAGCGATCGCGCACGTCATCTGGTCGAGTGGTACTGGGGCGGCATGGTCAAACATGGAGCGACCACCTTCTGGGAAGTGTACAAACCGGACGACCACTTCCTTTCACCCTACGGCAGTCATCTGCATAACAGCTATTGCCACGCATGGAGTTGCACCCCATCGTGGTTCATCCGTAAAGGTTTGCTGACCATGGATGTTGCCACTCCGGAACAACTCGACGTGACAGTTAGTGGGAGTAACGTTGCATGGCAGCGATGAATCGACGCAGTTTCATTAAGGCCGCAGCCGGCGGCGCGATGGCGATGGCCGGTCTGACGGATGTGGCGCGCGGGGCGCAAGAGAAGCGTAAACCAAACGTACTCATGATTGCCGTGGACGATCTCAACGACTGGATCGGTCCGCTGGGTGGTCACCCGCAGGCAAAAACCCCAAGCCTCGATCGCTTGGCCCAACGCGGTTACGTGTTTGAGAACGCCAACTGCCCCGCGCCGATCTGCAATCCCGCACGCGCCAGTTTGCTCACCGGCAAGCACCCAGCCAACACGGGTCTGTATTTCCTCGCGCCCCTGTTCCGTGATACACCTACGTTGGCCGATGCCATCACGTTGCCACAGCATTTTCGACAGAACGGCTACCGCACCATGGCCGTGGGCAAGGTGTTTCATCACATCAACGATGCCGACTCTCTGGATGAAGACGGCCGCCTCGCGCACCAATACGGCCCGCAGCCGAAAGAAAAACTCAGCTACCCCTACGGCCACCCCCTGTGGGATTGGGGCGAGTTTCCACCAGCCGGCAAACGCACACCCGACGATCGCATTGCCGACTGGGCCATCGAACAATTAGGCAAGCAATACGACAAGCCGTTCTTCCTGTCGGCGGGTTTCATTCGTCCGCACGTGCCCATGTACGCGCCGAAAAAATGGTTCGACCTATACCCGCCCGACAGCATCACCATGCCCAACGTGCCGGATGACGGCGACCGCATTTCGCCCTACGCACGAAAACTCACCCACGCCCACACCGCACCGCGACACGAAACGGTCAAGAAGCTCGGCCAATGGAAGCACGCGGTGCGTTCGTACCTGGCCAGCATCAGTTACATGGATGATCACGTCGGCCGCATTCTCAACGCCCTCGATGCCAGCGAACATGCCCGTGATACCATCATTGTGTTCTGGGCGGACCATGGTTTCCATCTCGGCGAGAAACAACGATGGGGCAAGCGATCACTATGGTCGGAATCGGCACGTGTGCCTTTGATCATGGCTGGACCGGGCATCAAGCCGGGGCGCACCGATCAGCCAGTGGGGACCATCGACATCTACCCGACCCTCACCGAACTGTGCGGCCTCCCTGCCCGTAACAATCTCGATGGGCATAACCTGCAGCCATTGCTGGCGAACCCAAACACCGACTGGCCCCATGCCGCCATCACCACATTCGGCCCCAATAACCATTCGGTGCGCACACAGCGTTGGCGCTACATTTCATACGCCGACGGTACGCATGAACTGTACGATCATCGCGCCGATCCAAATGAATGGCAGAACTTGGCCGACGATCCCACCTACGCCGCCGTGGTTGCGGAACATCGCGCGAAACTACCTGAAGTGAACGCTCCGCTCGTGCCTAACAGTGCCGGCTCCGACTCTCCGCTGTTTTCCTGACCAAAGCCAACCGGAACGAATGGCTCTACCTGCTGAGTGCCTAAGGTGCGTGGTATGCTGTGGCCTGAATTTTATTCGAATCAGCGCATCACGCGGTGTTTGACTGCACCATATTGGTGACGTCTGCAAATTCACCTGCACCGGAGCCATAGCACCATGCCCACCGACGCGGCCCTGCTGGAACAGTTCCTCGCCAACCGGTCACCGGAAGCTTTTCGGGAGATCGTGCAGCGTTACTCAGGGCTGGTGTATGGCGTGGCGCTTCGCATGACGGCAGATCGCGCCGCAGCGGAGGACATTTGCCAGGATTGTTTCTTCGCCCTTTCCCAGAAAGTGAATCAGGTACGCCAGTCGCTGCCGGGTTGGCTCCACCAAGCGGCACTTAATGGTGCCCACCAGTTCAACCGCAGTGAGACTGCGCGCAAACAACGTGAACGATCGCGGGAACAACCCGCAGCCCATGAGCACAATGAATTGACGTGGGAGTTATCTTGAACCCCAGGTAGACGCCGCCCTGACACAGCTACCCGAAAAGCTACGCGCGCCGCTGATCGCGCATTACCTGGGTGGGCAATCGCAGCGCGAAGTGGCGGAACGATTAGCCATCAACCAGGGAACAGTGTCACGGCGTATCGAAAGTGGAATCGAACACGTCCGTGATCATCTGCGTCAAGCAGGATTGGTGGTTCCAACGGTGGCCATGCTGGCAGGGCTGCTTTCTACCAACGCGGCCCAGGCTGCCCCGTCCACCATGATCACTTCGCTTGGCAAAATATCCCTGGGCGCTACCGCTGCCACTGGTGTGACAACAACCACCGCCGCAATGAGCCTATCTGCAGGAAAAGTCGCATTGATCGCGGCTGGCATTGGCGTGGTACTGATCGGCGGTGTCCTGGTCGTACCAAGTATCATCGGTCAAGAACCTGCCGCACGCATTGAATCCAATACAACCCTGGAGAACAAGATGCTGATGTCTGAACAGGATTTGCTCGCCAACGTGAAACGAGAGGACGGGCGTGTCTGGATCGACGGTGTGAAGGAGGGGTTTAATTCCTATCAGCACGCCAGCAGCACACATGGGGTGCAGGCCACCATCATGAAAGTGTTGGGTGAAGATTTGGCCTATGACGACTTGGTGGCTTACAGCGCGTTTGCGTTCCGTACGCATGTGGCCACCGACTTCTGCCCCAGCGGTGCACATCCCGCGTGCGGTTACCCCTGCTTCAATGTGAGTGATCGTGCACTGCCTTGGCAAACCAAGGTCTTCAAACATATTCCCGGCAAAACGGAACGTTCACCACAGGAACTGGAAACATTCAAAAACGAGACGAAGGCGGCCATCAAAGCCAGCACCGATCGCGGTATCCCCGTGCATTACGACGGCTACGAAGCAGGCATGATCGTCGGCTACGGTGATAACGGTAACCGTTGGCTGTGCTTCCACTCATGTCACAAGACGGACAGGAAATGTTCTGGTACGACGAATCAAGCGGTATGGCCGGTGGACCGGACAGTTGGCCGTGGTTGGTGGTGATTTGGACGCAACCCAAACCGACAGAGCAGTTGGTCGATCGGCACGAACTACTGACCGCTTGTCTGCAACAAACGATTGACATGTGGCACGCGACGAAACGGTTAGGCGACCGCACCGATGGCGAAGCGTACCTCTGCGGCGACCGGGCTTACCAACACTGGATCGACTGGTTGGCGGGGGTGGATAATGGCAACACCACCGATCCAAAAACAGGCATGTCTGGCAACGGGTGGTATTACGACGTATTGGTACATAGTCGCGAGATCGCTGGCCGATGGCTGACACAACAAGCGAGCCGTGTTGATAGTCCAGCTCGCGATCATCTTCTCGAAGCAGCACAACACTTCACCCTGGCCGCCGAGGTGTGCATGGAAGACTTGGAAAGCCCCTGGCTCCTGGCGTTGCCACCTGGCAAGTTCGACCAGTGGTCGCCCCAAATGCGTGCAGACCAGATCAAACGACTGACTGCCGCGCGCGAGCATGATCGCAAGGCCGTGGAAGCGACCAAGCAGGCACTTGCGACCATGGGTGGATAAACTCGTCCTCCATGACAACACCTGCAATCGGTCAACCAATACTTCACGCCAAAGTGATGGTGCCGCGTGCGTTCATGCAAACCACCGAGGTGGAACACGAAGGCGCATCACTATCCATGACGTACGGTGGTGATATCCGCATGGGAGATCTCACCGGCAACGGCGTGGTGGATTTTATCGTCTACCGTTGCGCCGGCGGCACCAAACCTTGCTTCTGCGGAGCTTTCGATATCAACGGCAACGCGCTGTGGCAATACGGTAA
>JANQFT010000008.1 GCA_028277685.1 Phycisphaeraceae bacterium | reverse complement strand
CGCGACGCGCTTTTACGCGATCAGCGTAGAGCGACGGCTGAAGCATCCGGCGGTGGTGGCGGTCACCGAGGCAGCGCGCAATCAGTTGTTCGCCTGATTCGACTGCTCGCGCAGGCGCTTGAGCATCTGCTGGGCATCGGCAAGGTGCGTTTCCAACTCGGCCAACTTCTGATCGTGATCGACCGCTTTCTGACCGCGGGCGAAGTTACGCAGGGCGCGAGCTTCGGCGGTGGCTTCGTTCATGGAATTGATGATCACGCCGATCACCAGGTTCAGCATGATCATGGTGCCGAACAGGACGAACGAAACGAAGTAGATGACCGATGCGACGGGTTGGGGTTTCGATGCGTAATCGGGATAGGCGTTGATGATGGCCTGTTCGGCCGCGGTGAATTCGTAGCCGACCGAACCTTTCATCTGGATGTACATGATGTCGGTCCAGTCTTCGAGGGTGATCACCCTGAACAGGCTGAGCAGGGAGACGCCGAGATCGCGGAAGTGCACCGGGTCGTTATCCCGCCAGAGGAACACGCCCAGCACCGCGTAGATGTAGAACAGTACCACCAGCAGCATGCCCACGTGCAGCATCGAGGGCAGACTCTTCAACAGGGAACTGACCAGCACCTGGAGTTTGGGCAGGGCGGAGATGAGCCGCAGGGCGCGGAACACGCGCACCAATCGAAGCACGGCCGCGTGATGACCATCGATCGGCAACAGGCACGCGGCAACGATGATGAAGTCGAACACGTTCCACGGATCTTTGAAGTAGCGGTACCACCGCTTACCGTGTGCCGCCATTTTCA
Source organism: Phycisphaeraceae bacterium (assembly GCA_028277685.1). Classification (GTDB taxonomy): domain Bacteria; phylum Planctomycetota; class Phycisphaerae; order Phycisphaerales; family Zrk34; genus JANQFT01. Next base: position 14,485 of record JANQFT010000008.1, on the reverse strand, counting down.
GGGCTGCTTCGAGTGCGAACAGATAGATGATGATGGTGTCAAGTGTGCGGATGGCCGAGCCGAAGCGACCCATCACCACGCGGCTGGTCTCCAGGCCGATGAGCACCGCCGCTAATACGATCAACGCCAACACAGTGGTGTGGAACGATCGCGACTCAACCAGTTGGCGAATCTTGCCGGTCATTGCAGGTCATCCTTGTCTGCCAAGCAGAATGAACCAGGCATTGTAGCCTGTCTGCTTTCAACAATGACGAGGTGATGACGTTTGGTCTAATGATGTTGGCGTGACCGCCTGCTGGCCAACATGCAGCCCAGCGCGATCAGGGCGGTGGCCGTGGGTTCCGGTATTTCGGTGGGGCTGCCGGTGATGAACACATCGTCAAGGCGGAGCACATCGGCGATGCGGTCGCTGTTGGTCCACAGATGAAATGTGAAACGCACCTTGCCGGTGAGGGCGGCGAACGCGGGGTTATCCAGGTTGATGACATGTGAGCCCAAGGTAATGCTCTGGCGATCACCAAAGCCCGGCGGCACGTTGAAGCTACCTTCAAACAGGTTCAGTTCACCTGTCGCGCTGCTGCGGATGATCAGGTGACTGACAAAGCCATCGCCCTGGTCATCGTTGCCGCCGAAGGCGAAGCGAAGTTCATTGAGATTGACCGGACGATTGGACGACGTGAAATCGAGCGTCAGTTCAAAATGCGGTGTGCCCATCGCGACCGCTTCGGCCGCACTGTTCGCTGCCGCACTGGCGCGGATGTACGCTGTTCCCCAGGTTGAAAAGCCCATGTCCGAACCGGGGTCATACGAGGCGACCATCGCGGTGGATACCGCTCCGGTGATCGGTGTCGCTTCGTTCTTTTCAGAACCATTGGTGAAGTGGTAACGGCCGAATGTGTGCATACCATCGGGCATGCTGACTTTCGGCGGCGCGTAGTAGCGGAAGTAGTCGTATCGCGCCTGGCTCAGTTCCTGGTGGGGGTCTTCGATCTTGTGGCTGATTGCCGTCAGCCAGATATTGACAAAGTCGTGGATGTAGTCGGGATTCGAATCGGGATAGATTGCGGTTTGCTGGTGTTGTCCATTCACGTAGAACTCGACGCGGTCTTTGGTCCAGAGAAAGCCATGCGTGTTCCAGCCCCCCACGTTGTAGTTGGGCCAGGGACGGCGATAGTCGTCGGCCGGCAGCTTGGTGTAGTTCGGGCCACTGTTAGGAAAATACTCGTGTTTGCTGGTCCAGGGAATGACATGTTGGCTGTAGGCTGAAAGATCGCTGCTGGGGTTTTCAAATGCGTCGATTTCCGTGCGACGCGATTTAATAAAACTGGTATTGACCGTGCCAGGCCGGTTGGGATCTTCTTCGGCGTTTATCGCCCAGTAAGCATGCCACCAACCTTCATCGGTTTTTGCATCGGAATCGTCGTTGACACCGTCGCCGAGTTTGGCGCGTGTTTCGTAGTAGCCGTAGTGGAAGTCCTGCTTGCTGATCACGCCAGCGCCAGAGGCATAGTAAGTGTCGCCTTCAGCAACGATGCCTGCGGGTTCGGGTTTGAGCGTCAGCACCAGGTGGCCGTCGGCAACGGAAACGTTCTTGGGCAATTGCACGCTTTGGTGCTTGGCATCCGCGCGGTAGAACCACTTCGATGTGTCGAGGGTCGTGCCGCTGAATTCATCCGACCAGCTCAAGGTGTAGCCTGCTGGCAGGTTGGCCATCGCCGGTTGCCAGCCCAAGCCGCACAGAACCAGACAGACCGCAGCCATCCATCGACCGTGGATCAGGTTCATACGGAAATTCATCTGTACAGCTCCCTTCCGCATCAGCGATTATGTGAACACCGCGGTGTGGCCCCGGCTCACACCCAAATCGTGGTGTCATACACATCTTTGAAGTTACCTGCGTACCTGTGGCCAGGGAATGGATGTTGGCGATGAATATTTGCACCGGCCCGGTGCGCCGTTTTGGGACGATTGGTGGTGTCGTTTGCCGATGAGTGATAGGTGGTCGAACCATTATCGTGGTAGCCGACGTCATTTCGATATCGGTATCAGTTTGATGTGCCCATATCCGGAGGCAGCAATCCATGTCACACCTGTACACACTTACGGTGCTGATGATTGCGCTCTTTCCCGCGCAAGTGCTTGTTGCAAAGAACCTTGTCCCCGGTGATGTGGATGCGTTCGTCCCATCGGTGACGCGGTTTGAGGCTGGAAAAAAGGTCAAAGAAGGCAAAATGCCCGCCCCGTGGTCGGCCGGGGTGTGGGATTCATCCACCACAGCGGAATTGCGGGTCGGCAAATTCGATGCGACCGGCAACCGGCAGGCGATCGGCATCGTGAACCTTGCGGGCAAGCCCTCACTGATGCTGCGCTGGTGGAAGAGCGTCAAACTCAAGCCGGAGCAGCGCTACCGCATCCAGTTCGACTACCTCACCACCGGCAGCGCGAAGGGCACGTTCAAAATCAAGTTCACCAGCCACAAGGGCGGCGCCTTGACCAGCACCAAAGGCCAGTGGCAAACCAAAACTTACGACCTGAGCGTGGGCGACAACAAGGCCCGCGTCGCCTGTGAATGGCATAACTACGCGCGCGGTGATGCGAACGTGATATACGTGCGCAATATTTCCGTGATGGCTGTCGGTGAAGCGCAGCGCGTGTCGGTGACCAGACCTGATCGTGAGGTCGCGTTCAACAGTGCCTCGTGGGACAGCGCAACCGGTTGGTACAAACAGTTGGCCGCCGAACTTGAAGCGAAAGGCCTGCCCAAGGGTGAGTTTCTGTTCGGCAACAGCGAGGCGTCAGCGTTCAAAGCGTTCCGCAAATACGGCCATCAACATGATCGCGCGGTGTTGCGCAAGGTCGATGCGCCGGCCGACCAACCGTTCAAGCAGGCGATCGAAATTGAGAACGTGCGCTCCACCGCCCAGTACTGGTCGGTGGTGTATGGTGCGAATCCTCCGGTGAACGCGAAGCCGGGTGATGTGATGTTGATGGTTCTGTATGTGCGCAGCGCCGGCTCGCGCGAAGCAAACATCGCGCAGATGCGCTGTGCCGTGAAAGGTAAAGTGAAAGGCACGTTCAGTAAGGTACGCGGGATCGTTCCGCCACGCCCGGAATGGACGCGCTATTACGTGCCCGTGCAGTTCAACAAGAAGGGGCCTGCGGGCGAGTGGAAAATCGAAATCTTCATTGGTGGTCCGACGCAGGTGCTGCAATTCGGTGGTCTTGCCGTCATCTGGTACGGCGACCGCGTGAAGCTGGCCGACCTGCCCGTGACCAAAGTGGACTACAACTACCCCGGCCGCAGTAAGAGTTATGACGATGACATTCCCTGGCTGAACGCGGCGCGCGATCGTATTGCCAAACATCGCATGCAGGACATCGTTATTAAGATCGTCGATGCACGCGGCAAATCCCTTCGGAGGGGGGCGAAGGTCAATATTGACATGACGCGCCACGCGTTCCTGTTCGGCAGCGCCGGCGACACGCCACGTTTCGATCCGAAAGCAAAAAACTGGACGCCAAAGAACGTTGAGAAGTTCAACCAAACTTTCCTCGAACTGTTCAACACCATCACCATCGGTACGTACAAGTGGGGGCCATGGCGCGGCCGATGGTCAAGAAGCCACGGCAAGGAATTCACCCTCAAAGCCACCCAGTGGGCGTACGACAACAATCTCTACATCCACGGTCACACACCCATCTGGCACCAGTACGGCGTCATGCCATTCAAACGAAACGAAACATCTCCGGAAGAGATGCGCACGGGTATTTTCAAATGGTTGAATGAGCTGTACGCCATTCCGCAAGTGGCTGAACAGGTCGATAGTTGGGATGCGATCAATCACCCGTTCGGTTTCAGCAGTGTGTGGCGCGACTATGGCAAAGCGCTCAACCTGCCCGACGACGGACTCGAACTGCACGTGGAAGAACTGCAACTTATCCGCAAGCTGTTACCCACGAAGAAGCTGTTCGTGAATGAAGGTCGTGTGCTCACCCGCGGTGGGGGCGCCTTCGATATCTACCGCGATTACGTGAAGTACCTCATTGATAAGGATGCGCCGCTCGATGGGGCCGGCGCGATGTGTCACTTCGGGGCTGCGTCACTCACTGCGCCGGAAGAATTGAAACGCCGCATCGATGCCATCATCGCCCCGGCACTCGAAGCAGGCCGACCGTTCAGCTTCCGCGTGACCGAGTTTGATATTTCCATCAACCGTAAGGACCCTGAGCAGGTGGCAATTCAAACTGACTACATGCGCGACTTCTACACGCTGATGTTTTCGCACCCACATGTGGACGGCATCATCGCCTGGGGTTTCTGGGAAGGGCGGATGTGGAAACCGAGCGCCGCCTGGTTCACCCGCAACTGGCAACCCCTGGGCATGGCCGACGAGTACCGCAAATTGGTACTCGGTCGCTGGTGGACGAAACTGCAAGGCACGAGTGATGCATCAGGTACCTTCCGGGGCCGCGGCTACAAAGGCGACCACCGCGCGACGGTGACGTTGCCCGATGGCACGAAGCAAACGATCGATTTCACCCTGGGCGACCAACCCGCGGTAGTCACGATGAGAGCAAACTAACACCCCTGAATGCCACGTGATGCCACCGCGCGCGCAAAAGCGCGCCCCATACGAAAAAAGTTTGGTCGTTTTATGCCAAGAAAACTTATCTAAATTCACGCACCACTGCGGACGGATGCGGCAGGCCACCCCGACAAGGCAGAGAATCTCAGGGCAGGCCCGGACCTGCAAACTGGGCGATCAGTCGGCCAAGGTGATGGTGAAACTGAGGCGTTGATGTCCGTGCTCCGCGCCATAGCCGTTGCACCTGGCGCCGACCGCAAACCACGCAGCGGTCAAGCTGGCTGTTGCGGTACTGGCGGGGGGTGGTGCCCATGTGTTGTTCGAACACGCGGTAGAAGGTGCTGGGGGTGTCGAAGCCGCATTGCTCGAGGATGGTTTTATGCGGCAAGGTGGTTTCACGCAGCAGTTGGGCCGCGCGGCGCACGCGCATCTGGGCCAAGTATTCCTGCGGGCTGGGGCCGAACTCTCGTTTGAACTCACGGCTTAAATGTTCCGGCGAGACGTTCAGGTCGCGCGCGACGCTGGCCACGGACAGATCGGTTTTGAACCAGATATGGAACAGATGCGCTGCCTGATGGGCGGGCGTGTTGCGGTTGTCTTCGGGTGAGCCTTCGGCTGTGCTCATCAGTGCGGTCAGCAGATCGATCACCAGTTGCACGCCCTGCGTGTAACCCTTGAAGCCCACTCCGCGGGCCGCGAAAAACGGCCGGGGTGCCCCCCGACAGGCGACCGGCCACCTGGTAATGCGCCCCGGCATTGGCGTAGTGCTCCCACCGGTTCATCTCGATGCCGTCGTGCGTTTCCCGCATGGATCAGATTCCGCGATAAATGGTCATGGATTGCCTTTTGTGGCAGGGCGTTTTCGTCTGCGTTTATGGCGGCTGCTGGCGGCGGTAGCGATCGGGCCGTTTGCCCGTCCGCGCTGGCAGCCGCGGGCACCTGCGCTGTCCGTTGCACCCGGCAGTCGTTACGAGGCTGTGTGAGTCCAGGCAATTTAAACCTTATTGCACATTTACTTGACGCTTGTGGAACTGACGAGGTATGTTTCCTGCAAGCCAGTTGAGGTGGTTGGCGTGGCTCAGGGTGGGTTCATCGCCCATATCACCGGATCGCTTGGACGCAGGGCGGAGTTTCGCCAGGGAGTTCGCATGAGATCGCTATTGTATTGTACGGGGACTGCCCATCGTGTTGCGCTGGGTGTGATGTTGTGGGTCGGGATGGCGTTGACGGGTGAGGCCCAGGCCGTGCCGCTGGCGGGTGAGTATCAGATCCGTGTGGCGACGACGCAACTCGGCGAGAACGCATATCGCTTCACGTACCAGATCGACAACGTCAATCAAAGTCATGCAGAGCGCACGGGGTTGGATAATTTCTCCATCGAACTGCCTTCAACCGCCACGATCACCGCGGCTACCGAACCGCCCCCGTACTACGGTGCGCCGGGTGTGTGGGTGACAACGGAATTATCCGAGCCGTTCCCCGGCTGGACGCTCGTTCCTGAATTCGCCCCCGATGCCAACACGCGCTGGTTTGAATGGCATGGCCACAACACCCAATCGGTCTATCCCACGGGTACCACCGCCACGCTGAGTTTCGATGTGACCGGCGTGCAAGTTGGTAACACCCGCGCGACGGTCAGCACCTACTGGGGGCAAACCCCTCCCGTCTCAAGCCCCGCCTGGCAGGAACCCACAGCCCATACCTACTACAGCACCTACACCACCAACGTGGTCGGGCCTGTCGCCATCTGCGAACCTGCGACATTGCTGTTGCTGACGGGCGGCTTTTTCGCGCGACGCCGACCAGCACGCAGAACAGGTTAGCGTTTCGGTGAGGTTCCCCCGGGTGAGACGCCTTCATGTCGACGGCGAGGATGCAATCGGGGGCTTGGGCACATCGGCGTTACCACTCCGTGAGTTACGGTTGCTACTGGGCGCGGTACTCGGTGGGCGTGACACCGTATCGGCTTTTAAACCGACGGCAGAACAGGGCGGCGGAACTGAATCCGCACAGGTAGGCGATTTCCGACAGACTCAGCGAGGGGTTTGCGGTGAGTACGGCCGCCTGCTCAAGTCGAACACGGTAGAGAAAGTCGTTGAATGTCTCCTGACTGTACTCGCTGAACAGCCGCGAGATGTGTCGAGGTGTCAGCCGCAGCGCCTCGGCGACGGACTCGCGACTTAACGGCTGATTGGCGTTGGCACGGATGTATGTGGTCAGTGATTCGAACGTGTGCAGCGCTTTGCCTGGTTGCTGGGACATCGGCGCGACGCGTTGAAGCAGCCAGCGCATCTGGGCCAGTAAGGCGTTGGCAAGCCCGATGAGCGTGGGATCGTCCGGCGGAAGTTTCGCTGCGGCATACATCGCCTCGCATGTCAGGCGACCAATCTGCGGCAAAGGCGAGGGCAAGTTCTCGTGCAGCCAGTGAACGAACTGAACGTCTTGCCGCGAAGGGGAGCCCGGCACGGCGTGAATGCCATAGACCACGGTGAGCTGGTCGCTGAAGAGGAACCCGATGGACCGATATTCGCCCGCAGGATCGGCTGCGATCCAGGTACCGGGCGCCCTGAGTAACAGGTCTCTTTCATACAATTTAATATGCCTATCGCCCACCCGATCGCCCAGCCAGCCATCATAGGTTCCCTTCAGAGGGAGAATGACATTGATGTGGTGGGCGTGTGATACATTGTTCGACAATTTCAAGGAAGATGGGTCGCACGACACATGCGCTCGGCGCACGCGATCGGGCATCATTGCTAAGAGGTCCTCCGAGTTCATGGAGATACGATAACAAGTCCTTTTCAGTCAAGCAATGTCCTTCCCCTGCTATTGCCATTCACGCCCCAAAGGTGTCTATTTGTAGAGCCTGATGGCACGCAGCCGTTCGATGGACCACCAACAGCCAAGTCAGAGCGAAGGAGGCACATTCATGCTCAACACACAGTCACGATTCACATGCGGTATGGCGTTTGCCTGTTGTCTGTTCACAGCATCGCTGGTTCATGCCGCGCCGTTCACCGTGATATGGGATTTCGAGGACGGCAATTCGCCGCGCCAGATGGGGGTGACCAGCGGCGCAGGGGCATCGGATGTGACCGCGGCTGACGCCGTGCTTGGCCCCGGTCTGCTGGGTGGTGATGCGGGCTTCTCGGGTTCGACGGACTCGACCTACGTTCGCTCGCTAACCACCGCAGCCACGGAAGCCGATGCGGTCACCGGGGAGGACTACTTCGAATTCACGATCAGCGCTGCGCCCGGTTACCAGATGGATATCAACTCACTGAGTTGGGAAGCGGCGGCCAACACGAATGCGGCAGGCCTCACCGTCACCATCCACACGTTCATGCGCGCCAGCGTAGACGGCTACACGACCAACGCAGGTCTCATTGTCAGTGATACCGCCACGGCCACAGGCGACATCAGCTTCGTCTCCAGCGGCAACGTCGACCTGTCGGCGGTGGCGGCCTACGACAATCTGACGTCCATTACCTTCCGCCTGTACCAGTACGATGAACTGGACGAATTCGACGGCTACGGTCGACACAACGACATCACGGTGAGCGGGGATGTAACGCTGATTCCCGAGCCGGCATCGCTCTCGCTGGTGCTGCTTGGCGCAGCACTGGCGTGCAGGCGACGCCGGTAATACCGCAACGTCTCACCATCAGGAATTCCTCCCTGGTCCGGGCTGTGTCAAGCGGCTTGGGCCTTCTCTATAAAGGTCGATTGATATGAGTTCTGTTCATGACACGTACACCGAGCCAGCTCGTTGTTTGGCTGAGCTTGGAAAGTACGATGTGGTGGTGTGTGGCGGCGGCCCCGCGGGATGCGCAGCCGCCATCGCCTCTGCGCGTCAGGGCGCGCGCACGCTTCTGCTGGAAAGAAACGGCTATCTGGGCGGCGCAACCGTCAGTCAGTTGGTCATCGTGATTCTCAGCACGAATGGCGCGGATTTTCAGGGCATCTGGCACGACTACATTCGTGCACTGCAGCGAAGGGGAGGCGCTTCTACTTCACTTCGTCATGGACAGTGGCACATTGATGGCATGGTCGATCCGGAGATCGTGAAATTCGCCTGGGACGATCTGCTGACCGAGGCCGGCGTGGATCTGCTGCATCATGTGTACACGTGCAGAGCGATCGTTGAAGACGCTGCGGCCACGGGTGTCATTGCCGAGACGCGCGCCGGTCGCCAGGCCGTGCGGGCCAAACGGGTGATCGATTGCACCGGCGACGGCATTGTGGCGGCACAGTCGGGCGTGCCGTGGGATCAGGGCGATGGCGATCACAAATACGCCATGGCGCTGACCAAGGTGTTTCGGCTGGGCGGCATGCGCTGGCCTGAGAATCATCCGGAACCTGCTGCGATGACCAAACTGGAGACTGATCTGACCGCCGCGATCGAGCAAGGCGAATACACCACGCCGACCGTTTGCGAGAAGCAGCGCCTGCTAGGCTATGTGGCACGCAAGGACTGGACGCTTGGCATGCGTCCGGAAGTGCTCAGTGTCTTGAGTCGTGTTCTGAAGGTGGATCCGCTGGACCCGTTCGACTACACCCGGGCTGAGCGCGAAGGGCGGGCGCAGGCGTGGGAAGCGGCCGATGCATACCGGCGTTTCGTGCCCGGCGGCCGCGAAGCTTACCTGCTGGACACCAGCGCCCAGATCGGCACGCGCAGTTCCCGTCGGCTGCGTGGTCGCGCCAGTGTGACGGATGACGATGTGATTCACTTCCGCAAGTACGACGATGGCATCGCCCGTGGCAGTTGGGCCATTGATGTGTGGCCGGCGGACAGTTATACGAATGCTGCGGTCGATCGTACATCGGACGCCGCTGTCGAGCGTCAACGGCAACTGCGTGAATGCGGCGAATACTACGACATTCGTTACGGGTGCCTGGTGGCTCAAGACATCAGCAATCTGCTGATGGCGGGGCGGTGTCTGTCGGCTTCTCACGCGGCCGAGTCCTCGTTGCGCATTCAGCAGACCTGCATGGCCACGGGTGAAGCGGCGGGCACTGCTGCCGCGATGAGCATCAACGCAGATGTGCCTCCCCATGGCCTGCCTGTCACTGACCTCACCAATGCGCTTAAAAAACTACGCGATGTCGAACCGGCCTATGACAGCCTTCGACATGTTCCCCTCGCGTCATCGTGCACCTGAGGAGGAGATGTCCGCTATGCTGCTATCCAGATCATCACAGCCAATCTTTGCCGCGGACAAGCCCTGGGAAACAGGTGGCTACTTCGCGGTCGTGGGTGCGCTCCTGGAGGAAGACGAACAGACCATCCGCCTGTATTACCGGGTGAGTTTTCATGATCACCCGCAGGATAACGTGCTGTGCGTCGCGCGCTCGAGCGATCTGGTCACATGGGAGAAGCCTGATCTTGGTGATGGCACGAACATTGTCATGCGACCGGCCTCGCCCTGGCGCGATTACGGTTCGTTCCTGCCCTGTCGCATACTGCGCGAGCCGGATGGCACGTGGTTGATGCTCTATTGGGACAAGCCGCGCGAGCAGGGTCAGCCTGGTTTCTGCCTGGCCACGAGCGAAGATGGTCTGACCTGGCAACCGATGGCCGACCGGCCGTTCATCACGAACTCGAACGATGCAGCTTCGATGGTGCACGCGTTATCGAATGTGCCAGTACCGTTGGGCAAGGCTGCCTACTACATCTACCAGCAGACGTGGAAACACAACGCCGTCCTGCCGCAGGGGCGCGACAACCTGAAGGGTCTGCATCGTCGCATCTCGATCTGGCGCGCCAATGAGCTGACCGGGCCGTGGCGCGGCCCGATCGTGGTGCTCGAACCGGATGCCGATGACCCGCCGGGCGTCCAGTTCTACTGGTTGGCGCCGTTTGCCACATCACGCGGTTACGGCGGGCTGCTGCATTGCCATCACACCACCGGCCAGACGATGGACATTCAACTGGTGACCAGTGCCGATGGCTGGTCGTGGCAGCGCGAACTCGACCGCAAGCCGTTGATCGCGCTTGGCGAGCGCGGCAGTTTCGATTGCGGCATGGTCTACGCGTGGGCCGCGCCACTGCAGTGGCAGGGCCGCGTGTTGTTGTTCTACTCCGGTCGCGCGACCGTGCATGATGCCCAGCCCCGTTTTCCCGATGAACCGCTGCCGGATGCCCCCTGCGGCATCGGCATCGCCACGCTCGCATCCGATCTCCTGGTCTGACGAACTTGCCATCCATGGTACAATAGCCAGCCTGCCTGAAGACAAGTTGTCACCGATTTGCCGGAACATGTGTCGGTGACATACGTCTTTAATATGTGGACCGGGGGGCTTTCGTTTGCGCTGGTTCCGGTCCGGGTGAGACGCCTGCATGAGTATCGCCGAACTTCTGCTGGAAAAAGGGCTTATCACGCCCGAGCAACTTGCCGAGGCGGTCGACTTACGTCGCACCGATGGCATCCGCCTTGACCGCGCGCTGGTGAAGCTGGGTTATGTTTCGGAAGAAGTGCTCCTGAAGGTGATGAGCGATCAACTGGCCATCCCCATGGTCGACCTGGCGGATGAACCGATCGACACCGCCACCCTGGCCGTGATGCCCGCCAAACTGGCGTACCGCAAACACGTGGTGCCGGTGAAGCAGGACAACGGCTCGCTCATCGTCGCCACGGCCGATCCGTTCGATCTCTACGCCTTCGATGAAATTCGCATGATGACCGGGCGCGAGGTCAAACCGGTGCTCGCCACGGAAGATCAGATCACGCAGGTCATCAAACAACACTACGGCGTTGCGGGCGACACCATCGAGGAAATGGCCGGCGACGACGAACTGCAGGTCATCGGCGATACCGGTGAACAATCCGATGACCTTCTCGAGATGGCGCAGGAAGCGAGCGTCATCAAACTCGTTAATGAGATTTTCCTCGAAGCGCTGAACGAACGCGCGAGTGATATTCACATCGAGCCTTACGAAACCGGTTTGAGTATTCGCTACCGCATCGATGGTGTGCTGCATGAGACGACCGTGCCGCCGCAGATTCGTCGGTTCCAGAATGCGATCATCAGTCGCATCAAAATTCTGGCGAACCTGAACATTGCGGAGAAGCGCCTGCCGCAGGATGGGCGCATCAAGATCAAGGCTGGCGGGCGCGAGGTGGACATTCGTGTGAGCGTGATTCCGATGTTGTTCGGTGAAGGTGTGGTCATGCGTGTGCTGGATAAGGCGCAGGTGCTGTTCACCTTGCCGCAGCTCGGCATGGCGGAAGACACGCACGCGGTGTTTGAGGATCAGATCGCGCGGCCGCACGGCATCATTCTCGTCACCGGGCCGACCGGCAGCGGCAAAACCACCACGCTGTATGCCGCCCTGCAAGCGATTGTGAATGGGCAGATCAAAGTACTGACCGTGGAAGACCCGGTGGAATATCACCTGGATGGTGTCAACCAGATTCAGGTGCAACCGAAGATCGGCATGACCTTCGCGCGTGGCCTGCGTGCCATCCTGCGTCACGACCCCGATGTGGTGATGATCGGTGAAATTCGCGATAAGGAAACGGCCGAGGCTGCGATTCAGGCATCCATGACCGGCCACCTGGTGCTCAGCACGCTCCACACCAACGATGCATGCAGCGCCGCCACGCGCTTGCTCGATATGGGTATCGAACCGTTCCTCGTGGCCAGCACGTTGAACGCGGCGATGGCGCAGCGGTTGGTGCGCACCGTCTGCCCGGATTGTGCGAAACCGTACGAACCGGCCCCAGGCGAACTGCCGCCGGACATCACGCTCGACCCCGGCGACACGTTGCGCAAGGGTGAAGGCTGCCGCAGTTGTCGTGGGATGGGTTATCGTGGTCGCACCGGTTTGTATGAACTGATGACCGTGGATGACCGCGTGCGCGAGTTAATCGTCGAACGCGCCACGTCGCAGGACATCGTGCATGCGGCCCGCGACAACGGCCTGCGCCTGCTGCGCGAAGATGGCTGGCAACGGGTGCGGGCCGGCGTGACGACCGTGGATGAAGTTGTAAGAGCTGCACGGTGAGGTTGAACCACCAAGGCACCAAGGTCACCAAGGCAGACTTTGGTTTTTGATCATGTGATCCCTTGGTGTTCTTGGTGCCTTGGTGGTTAACTTCTGATTGAGCATGGCGACCTTCCAGTACATCGCGCGAACACCCGCCGGGGAAAGGGTCACCGGCAGTATCACCGCCGACAGTGAACCGCTTGCCCTGCGCCAACTGGATGAGCGCGAGTTGTTCCCCATCAGTGTGAGTGCGCAGGCTGTGCCACAAGGTGGTACGTTCATCGGCGGCGTGCGCATGCGCGATGTGGGACTGGTTTATAGTCAACTGGCCGACCTGTTGCGCAGTGGCGTGCCGATGTTGCGGTCGATCGAAACCCTCACCCGAGCGACGAGCAACCGCTACCTCAAACCGGTGCTGGTCAAACTGGGTGGCGATGTGGCGGATGGTGTTCCGTTGGCCGATGCGATGGCGGCGCATCCGCGTGTGTTCAACAGTTTGCACTGCGCCATGGTGCGGGCCGGCGAGAGGGGCGGGTTCCTGGAAGATGTGCTGACCAACCTGGGCGATTTCATCGAACGCCAGGATGACCTGCGCTCGAAGGTCATGGGGGCGATGCTTTATCCGGCGTTGTTGGTCATCTTCGGCGTCACGCTGGTCACGGTCGCGCTGTGGTATTTCGTGCCTCAGTTCAAGCCGTTGCTGGGGAACCTGGCGTTGCCCTGGCCCACGCGATTGCTGTTCGCGTTGAGTGATGTGCTGAATGCCTATCTTCCGCTGTTGATTCTCGGCGTGTTGTTTGCGGCAGCAATGGGTTGGATGCTTTGGGCCAGTGGGCGCGGTCGCGAAACGTGGGCGCGGTGGAAGCTGAAGATTCCTGTCGGTGGTACAGCCATGCGCATGGTGGCGGTCACGCGCTTCTGCCGCATCCTGGGCACGATGCTCGCCAACGGCGTTCCCATTCTTGAGGCCCTGCAAATCGCGCGCGATGCCGCGGGGTCGCCCATCCTCGCAGCGGCGATTGATGCAGCGATTGAAAACGTGCGCGCCGGTCAACCGCTCGCCCAGCCGTTGCGTGAATCGGCGTTTATTCCCGAGCAGGTCATCGAGATGATTGCAGTGGCGGAAGAGTCGAATCAACTGGATCATGTGCTGGTGCACATTGCGGATACGGTGGAACGTCGCACGAACCGGAAAATTGATCAGGCGGTGAGTTTGCTCGGGCCGTTGATCCTGATCCTGATCGCGGTGACAATCGGCTTCGTGGCCGTGGGCTTGCTGTATCCGATCTTTATCATGAGCGAAGCGCTGGCGTAGAAAAGGTCCTCTGCGCATGGCGCGACAAACTTGGAGTGACGAAACCATGAATCGTTCCCGCAGATCACAAGCTGGCTTCTCGCTGATTGAAATTCTGATCGTGCTCGGCCTGCTGCTGGTATTGGGCACGGTGGGCGTGACCGCGTTTCGCAAGGTGCAATCCAGCGCGAACAAGAAGGCGGCGAAGGTCACCGTGGAAAGTGCCGAGCAGGCGATGGAACTCTACCTGACCACGGTGGGTGAGTTGCCGGATACCGAAAGCGGCCTGCAGGCACTGATCACCGCGCCTGAAGATGAAACGCTGGCCGCGAAATGGGACGGGCCTTATCTGAAAGATAGCAAGATTCCCGTCGACCCGTGGGGCAGCGAGTTGCGGTATGAGTTGGTTGAATCAGAAGATGAAGAAGGTGATGCGTCTTTCAAAATCTGGTCGATCGGGCCGGACAAAGAAGATGGCACCGATGATGACATTGCCAACACTGAAGATGCCGAAGACGAAGGCGCATAACAACAGCCCCCTCTCCCCGAGGAAGAGGGTTGGGCGGATGGAAGGCGCGATTTGATCATGCCCCCCGCGCAAGACTTGCCGACCAC
>JANQFT010000002.1 GCA_028277685.1 Phycisphaeraceae bacterium | reverse complement strand
GGCGAGGGCGACTTTTCCAGCGACGGTGGATCCACAAATACTGCTCGGGATCGAGACGGACCATCATCTCAATCGCCCGGGCGTAACGCGCGGTGAGGTAGAACAGCGGGTCTTCCGCCTGTTGCCAATCTTCGGGGTAGATGATGTCGGTGGTGCCGATCTCGTAGTTGAAGGCATCGCCCAGCCGGCGAGCATAACCGCAGATGACCGGCGCGTTGTAATGCATGGCCAGCAGTCCGATCGACTTATACGTGGAGGCGAGCCTACCGAAGAACGGAACGAACAAACCCTTCTCGCCGGCATTCTGGTCGGCGATGAAGCCCAGCGCCCCGCCGCGCTCCATCACGCGTTGCATGCGATCGGTGGCACCCCACTTGGTGATCAGTTTCAGGCCGCGGTGCTCGCGCACGCTGGTGAGCCAGTGATTGACCAGCGGGTTATCGATCGGTCGCGCGATAGCCTCGACCGGGATGCCGAACGTGGCGAGCAGATAGCCCAGCAGTTCCCAGTTGCCGTAATGGCCAGTGAGCATCAACACCGGACGCGGGGAGAGCAGCAGGTCCATCGCTTCATCTAGGTTGTGCAGGCGAATGCGGTCGGCCCAGGTATCGATGTTCACCAAGCGAGTGGTAAACAACACTTCCACGCCCAATTCCAGAAAGTGCTGCATGGATCGTTCGGTGATTTGGGCAACGCGTTCCTCGGACAATTCCGGCATGGAGCGCGAGATGTTCTCGAAGCCGCGCTCACGGTGCTTGCGGTCGAGTTTATACATCCACGTGCCCACATCACGCGCGCCCTTCATGACGGCATCGACGCCGAACATGTGCATGGCTGCGGTGGCCGCACGAAGTGCGGTGTATTGCGACCAGTTCGTCAGGGCTGATTGATCACGCGCCATGGGGAATCTTCGATCGAAGATCTGCGATCGACGATCTGATACAAGTACGCTGCGGCGCACCGAGGTCATTCAGATCGAAAACGCACATCAAAGATCGTCGATGCAGACTTACCGGTTGAAGTAACCAACCAGCGTGAGGAAACGGTTCTGGTTCAGTACCGGAATGCTTAGGGCTTCGGCCTGACCGGCGAGTCTGTTGTACGCCCGCGCCGCTTCGAGCTGCTGCTGATAGCGGGTGATGATGATCGGGTCGGTTTCGTTCGGGTCGATGGGCTGCGGCACGGCAGGCTCGTCACCCAGCACGAGGAAATCAGTATCCAACGGCAGGTGATCTTCACTTTCCACCGCAACGCCGCCCCACTGTCGCACCATGCTGAGCACCTGCTCGAACTCGGCAATGGTGGATTGCTGATCTTTATCCAGATCGAAGCTGCCGTACACAAAGAACTTGAACTGGCGGGCCTTGTCGTAAACGATGTTGGTGATCAGGTCGCCCACAACCACCTGGCTGCCGTAGGCCTGACGAACCACGCGGCACGTGGCGGAAGTATCATCCATCTGCACCACTTCGATGGTGGCCTTGCCCCGTAATTCACGCACGCGTCCCGGACCAAGCCGCTCTTCCAGGATGACACCCTTAGCAGCATCAAAGACCTCGAACTTCATGCCGAGGATCAGGCGGTCCTTGCGGCCCAGGCTGATGTACACCAGATTCTCTGCAGGCAACACCGCAGTGGCGATGCCATCGGCCTCAAGTTCCATGTCCGGGCCATCCAGCAGGAAGATGCCGGCGATGCGCTGCAACTCACGAATGCGAGCCTTCAGGCGATCGATTTCTTCCTGCTTGGCTTGTACCTGCTCTTGTGCCTGACGCAGTTGGGCCAGCATGTTGCCCCGTGCGGTTTCGTGCTGCTGCACCTGCTCGGCCAAAGCGCTTTCCGTGCTGGCTTGCAGGGCCTGCACACTTTCTTCAATGGTTTTCACTTCGCCCAAACGCTTCTGCATGGCGGCGCTGTGAGCAGCCACGGCCTGCTGATACTTTTCATCGAGTTCGGCATACCGCTGATCACGAGCGGTTGCATCTTTCTTCAGTTCCTGCAGGGCAGTGTCTTTCGCAGCGACTTCCGCTTTCGCCTGCCGAATCGCATCGACCAACGTAGAACCCTTACCCACACCTGCCTGTTCCGCCAGCGTAATGGCGTCGTCGGGCGACATGCTGGTCGAACCGGTCACTTTGTTCACCAGGCTGCGACGTTCGAGCACAAGCTGACCATACACCGTGTTCTGACGCTCGGTGCGGTACTTGTCGAGCAGTTGCTCGAAGAGTTCCGAGCCTTGCTCAGAATTACTGGCAATCTGGGTGTTGAGGGCGACGGCCTCCTCGCGAGCCTTCTCCGCCTTGGAATACTTGGCGTAGAACAGGATCGTCATCGCCAGGCACACCACAAACAGAATCACAAAGACGACCAATCCGTAGACCAGTCCCATCGACGTGCCGCGACTACGCGTTGCCATGTTGCCAAGCCTCCAGGGGGTTCACAGCTTGCTGGGCGAGGTGGGCTGGTTGAGAAACAGCCCGGGTGTTTAATGTTGCAAGTGTCGCCTGTTACGGACCTTTCGTCAAGTCGTGCCGTATGAAGCTGGGTAAAAGGAGGAGATAGCCAGAGTACCGACTACTTTTTCATTGCCAAGGTACACCCCAATTGCCATCGGGCCATCAAGTCAACAAGCCATCGAGGCAGAATCAGCAATTCTGGCTCTTCTTGATGGCTCGGTGCCTTGATGGCTATCGGTGTGTTATCCCGGCAGTCACATGCTCCCGAGATATTCGGGGCGTTGTATTGCTTCGGACACGCCCTTCCAGGGGTTGGCAAGGCTAGCTGCAATTGTTATCATGCTCGGCTCGATTCAGAACGAGGACACCGCCATGTACGCAGTAATCGCCGACAGCGGCAGCCAATTCAAGGTCTCGGAGGGAGACATCATTCGCGTGGACCTGCGCGAATTGGCCGAAAACCAAACTACCCTCGAGTTCGATAACGTTCTGCTGGTCAGCGACGCTGATGGCGATGCCAAGATCGGCACCCCGAAACTCGATGGCGCGAAAGTTACCGCGGATGTACTGACCGAAGTCAAAGGCGACAAGGTCACCATCATCAAGTTCAAGCGTCGCAAGAACTACCGCCGCAAGCGTGGCCACCGCCAACGCTTCCTGCGGGTGAAGATCACGGGCATTAAGGCATGATAAGGGCCTTGGGCCAAGAGTGTGACAAGTGAATCATCAGCGCCGTCCGAGTTGGGCGGCGTTTTTCATTTCACAGTAAGGGGTATTTTATGGCCGAGCGCACCATCACACCGGACCTGGCAAGAACTTGCTGGAACGACGCGGCAGAACCTTGGGATCACTTCGTCGAACATAAAGACGTGTACCGACACGAACTGCATGGTAAGTATCTGCTGGAAGCATGCGGCGATGTCGCTGATGAAAACGTGGTGGAACTCGGCTGCGGACAGGGCTGGTTCTGCCGACGTCTGGCCGAGCGCGGTGCGAACGTGACCGGCATCGATTGGTCCGACGGCGCCATCGGCTACGCCAATCAACATGAAGCGAATAATCCCCTGGGCATCACCTACCACGTGATGGACGCGCGTTCAGCGGATGAACAACTGTCCCAGGCATCGTTTGATCTGGTAACGGGCTGTCACTCATTGATGGATGTGCCCGAACCTGATCGCGCACTGAAAGCTGCCGCCAAACTCATGAAGCGTGATGGCCGCCTGGTGTTCTCCATCTGCCACCCCGGCAGCGATACGCCCTACCGCGAATGGGATCGCGATGAGAACGGCAACAAGATCGGACGCCCGTTGAAGATTAACCACTATTTTGATCGTCTCGAAAAAGTCATGCACTGGAACATGCAGCGACTGATTCGCCCGTTCGACACGGTGCAGTACCGCTGGACCATCGAACAGTGGAGTGAAATGATCGCAGCCCCAGGACTGCTTATCACGCGGATCCGTGAACCAAGGCCCACACCCGAACAGGTGAAACACCACCCGGACCTGGAAGACGCTGCCCGCTTACCGTACTCACTGATCTTCGAGTGCATTCATGATCCGCGGTAAGCACACACTGTTTTGTCCGTCTCCCAAACCTTCACTTCGACCAGTTGGCCAACCGAAATGACTTCATCGGCCAGTAACTCGAAGCACACCCGCGCGATGTGTTCGACAGACGGATTCATCTCGGCGAACTCGGCCGTATCAATGTTCAGGTGTTTGTGGTCGAAGCGTTCGATGACCACACGATCGACGATGGCATCGAGCGTGCCAGCGCCAACGGGTGAATCGACATCCACCACGACAGTCACTTCAACTTTGTAATTGTGCCCGTGGCCGGAGGGGTTGTTGCACTTGCCGAACACCTGTACGTTTTCCTCCTCGCTAAGTGAATCGGCATGCAGGCGATGGGCGGCGGCGAATTCATATCGATGACTGATCAATAACTGATTCATGTTCGACTGCTCCAGCCCGACAATGAAGTATGGCGTCAATGCAAGTCTTATCCGCTGCACCACCGGACCAAGCTGCTTCACCACTGCATTGAATGCACTTGCCAGCACAGGCCCCAGTGCTTGCTCGCTACGTTGTGCCGCTGCGGATATCAACAGCAGCGCTTCATCACGCACAGCCTGATCGATCTGCTTGATATTCAGAAAGTACCCGGTACAGGGATCAATCGGCCCAACGCACAGCACGTGCATTTCGTAATACCGTCCCAACCCAACCATGGGAGGCCAAGCGGCATGCGTGTTGTCTTTGGGCGCATCACTGTCCAGTGTTCCGTCGCTTCGCAGACAGAATCGGATCGAGCGCTCGAGTTCCACCACCTGTGGGGCATTCATGGTGATAAAGCTTAGGCAAGATGCCCTGATCTGACCAACGTGATCACGTAGCGTGGGCAACCATTGAGGGGGATTGTTACACTATCGGCTGGCCAATCTTTGCCGCAAGACCACCGAGGAAACACCATGGAATGCAAGAAGGAACAGAACAACCAGCGCTGCAACTGCACGTACGCCGGCTGTCCCAGGCACGGTGTGTGCTGCGATTGTCTGGCCTCTCACCTGGCAGCACGTCAACTCCCCGCTTGCTGCTTCCCGGATGATGTGGAACGCACGTACGACCGCAGCTTCGAAAAATTCGCTGAGCTTGTTGTCGCCAACGCTGTCTGATCCACTGCATGACCGACCGCATGAACCATCCCCGCCGCATTCTCATCGTGCGTCCCAGCGCACTGGGCGATATCTCGCGCTCCATCGCCACGCTGGCCACCTTGAAGAATGAGTTTCCGGATTGCGACATCGACTGGCTGGTGCGTCAGGGATTTGAAGAGGCCATTCGCCATCATCCAGCCCTGAATGAAGCAATCCTTTTCGATCGCAAGCGGTGGACACGATCGATTGCCCTCATGCAGCAGTTACGCAAGCGCCGATACGATCGCGTGTACGATCTGCAAGGCTTGAGTCGCAGTGCGCTGTTCACCTGCACCACGTTCGCCCCACGGCGTGTGGGCATGAAGCAGTCGCGCGAACTGGCCACACTGGGTTATAACGTCGTGCATGATGTGCCCGAACACCACATCGTCGATCGCATGATCGGCTTGCTGGAAGCCGACGGCATCACCCCCGTGCGCGACATGCGCCTGTACACCGGCGAAGAAGATCAGGCATGGCGCAACAACCTGTTGGCGCGGGGTGGTATTCATAATGCACCTTACGCCGTGATCGCCCCCACCGCACAATGGGCGAGCAAACGCTGGCCGATCGAACGCTTCATCGACGTGGCAAAACACCTGCGAAATCACAACGTCGAGCATGCCATCATCGTGGGTTCACCCGGCGAAGAAGATCAGGCCCAACCCCTGACTGAAGCAAACATCAATGTGCAGTTGCACAACCTGGTAGGCAAAACATGTGTGGGTCAGTTGATGGCGATCATCGAACAGTGCCAGGTCGCTATCTGTCATGACAGTGCCGCGTTGCATATGGCCATCGGTTTCGGTCGACGCGCGGTGGGATTGTATGGCCTTACCCAACCCGAGCGCGATGGCCCCTACCGCTATCCATTAGGAACGATCAAAGCGCCCGTTACCGAAACCATTCGACACAAGCAAAGCCACGTCGGCCCGGAATTCATCGCACGCATCACCGTCGATGATGTTCTCAACACCCTTGATGCCGTGATGAACGCTCCACCGCCCACCACGATTCATCCCGCCAATAGTCGTCACCATGGATGACCTGCCCCCGATCATTCTGGCCAGTCGTTCGCCGCGTCGCGCGAAGTTGCTGCGCGAGGCGGGAATCGTCTTCACCCAGATCACTCCGCCGTTTGACGACAGTGGTTTCGATGCGGGTCAACTCAAAGCGATCGAGCTTGTTGAGAAACTCGCGTACGAAAAAGCTTCAAGCCTTGCGGTCACTTTGGACAAAGACATTGTGTTGGGTTGCGATACGGTGTTGGCTATAGAAGATCGCGCGATCGGCAAGCCGCGCGATCGTGAGGATGCGGCCGCCATCCTCAATGACCTGTTTGCCAATCCGCATCAAGCCATCTGCGGCGTGGCCCTGGTTGATGCTATCACTCACCGCAAGGTGATCTTTCACGACATCACTGAAGTGCGCATCCTGCGCCCGTGTGATGAAGTACTGCAGGCGTATTTGGATTCCGATGAATGGGAAGGTAAGGCGGGCGGGTATAATCTGGCAGAGCTTGAATCGCAGTGGAAGTTCACCATCACGGGCGACCCGACCACGGTGATCGGCTTGCCCATGCTGAAACTGCCCGCCGCCATTGTTGCCTTTGCCCGTCAACTGGGAACTTGTTCGTGAGCACGAACAATAGCATGATTGAGATTCTTTCCGGCGAGCGTCGCACCCCGGGGGCAGCGATCGTTCGGGCAGTCGCCACGTGCGCCGAACCAATCTATCGCCTGGCAGTGAACTTGCGCAACCACAAGTTCGACACCGGCAAACGTACCATTCACCGCGCGCATGCTCCCGTAGTCAGCATCGGCAACCTAACTGCAGGTGGCACCGGCAAAACACCCATGGTGATCTACACCGTTGAGCGGTTGCTCGCCCATCAACGTACACCCGCCATCGTGTTGCGTGGTTACAAGGCCGACGAACATGGCCAAAGCGACGAAGCTGAACTCATGCAATCCGTATTGCCAGACGTGCCGATCATCACCAACCCCGATCGCGTGGCGGCGGCAAAACACATCGAAGCCAATCATCCCGATGTGGATGTGATCGTTCTCGACGATGCGTTCCAACACCGTCGCATCGCGCGGAACTTCGACGTCGTGTTAATCGATGCGACCAATCCGTTCGGTTACGACCACGTGTTACCGCGCGGGTTGATGCGCGAGCCACCGGAGAATCTAGCCCGCGCTGATGCAGTGATCATCACGCGCAGCGACCAGGTTTCACCCGCCACATTGGATGAAATCGATCGGCGTATCACCCATCATCGCCAACATCCGCCGATTGCGCGCTGTGTACATCGGTGGAATCAAACCCTTGACCAGAACGATGCACATGCACCCATCGAACTCACGCAGGTGTTCGCCTTCTGCGGCTTGGGCAATCCTGGAGCATTCTTCAGCCAGGTCAACCAACGCATGCAGATGATGGGCGCGCACGCCTTTGCCGATCACCACGATTACACCACCGATGACATCACTGATCTGGCATCACAAGCGGATCGACGCGGGGCCAAAGCGCTGATCACCACCGAGAAGGATTGGGTGAAACTCCAACGCGTGCTAGAATCTCACCCAGCGTCGATGCCCATCCTGCGGGCACAAACGGCCATCGAGTTCACCCAAGGCCACGATGCGTTCGAGCAACGTCTGCTCGCCGCCATCGCGCCATCTCCCAACGACCATGAACGACCTGATTGAACTGATCGACAGCTGGCAACGCAAACGCATCATGGTGGTGGGTGATTTCATGCTCGACCGCGCGATGTACGGCAACGCGCACCGCCTCTGCCCCGATGCACCCGTGCCCGTATTGGCAATCGAGCGCGAAGAATCCAACGCCGGCGGCGCAGCGAATGTTTGTTTCGACCTGGCCGCATTGGGCTGCGATGTGGTGTGTGCCGGCATCGTGGGAGATGATGATTCCGGCAAGTTGCTGCTTGAACATCTGCGCGATGCCGACTGCGACACCAGCCGCATCATTACCACAGGCGATCGCCCCACCATCGTGAAGCAATCGTTCATCGGCCTGGCGCAGCACCGCCACCCACAAAAGATGTTCCGCGCCGATTTCGAGTGTGTTGATCCGCTTCCTGTTGACGTTGAAACCAAACTGATCGATCAGATAATAAGCACACTGCCCAACGTCGATGCGCTGTGCCTGCAGGATCACAACAAAGGATTGACCACTCATTCCCTTTGCCAGCGATTGATCGAACTGGCCAAGCAGCAGAACGTACCCGTGCTGGTTGACCCGGCACTGATGGAAGATTTCACTCGTTACACCGGCGCCACCGTCATCACCCCCAACCGGTTTGAGGCAGCGACTGCCCTTGGCCGACAGGACGAGGTGAACGATGAGTCTGCGTGGTCATCCATCGCCCAACAATTGCTCACAGATCACAACTTCAACGCCGTGGTGATGACGGCCGACCGATTCGGCGCCTTGCTGGTCGAGCGAGATGGTGAACCTGTTCACCTGCCCACAATCGCACGCAGCGCCTACGATGTCACCGGTGCAGGCGACATGGTACTGGCAGTACTTGCGGCGTCAGTCGCGAACGGTGCGCCGTTATCAACCGCAGTGAAACTATCCAACATTGCCGGCGGTTTGGAGGTCGAACGGTTCGGCGTGGTGCCCATTCCACTGGAAGAACTTCACTTGGCCGTGCTGCAGATGATGCACGATGGCGCAGAAACGAAGTTGCGTGATCTCGACCATCTGTTGGCTGAAGTAAACGCCTACCGCAAACTTGGCCGCAAGATTGCCTTCACCAACGGCTGCTTCGACATCCTCCACGTCGGGCACGTCGACCTGCTGCATCGCGCCCGGCAAACTGCCGATCTGCTCATCGTCGGCCTGAACACCGATGTTTCCATCCGGGCACAAAAAGGCCCCGAACGCCCCATCGTTGCAGAGACCGACCGAATCCGTGTGCTCAGCGAACTGGAATGCGTCGATTACATCGTGCTGTTCGGCGATGGCACGGGCGGCGAGGCGGATACACCGATGGAAATTCTCCGCACCATTCAGCCGGACGTACTGATCAAGGGCGGTGACTATCCCACGCATGACCTGGTTGTGGGAGCTGACTACATCACATCGATCGGTAAGGAAGTGGTGATCATCCCGCTCACCGAAGGCCGCAGTACCACAAACATTGTCGAACGGATTCGCTCAGAGAAGCGCTCGTAGCTTTCAGTCATTCGCTCGTAGACTGGCAAACTGCGCTTCGGGCTGCTGGGGCTGGTCCGCGTCTGCGGGCACACCCATGTAAGCCAGCGTCTGCTCCACCACACGCCGCGCCACCGGACCAGCGACTGTTCCACCGTAGTAACCGATCGACGGATCGGGCTGATGCACCACCACGGTCACGAT
>JANQFT010000525.1 GCA_028277685.1 Phycisphaeraceae bacterium | reverse complement strand
GTCGTTCGCGATGGTCAGAACGATGCCCTTGGCATAGGAGTTGTTCGCCACCTCGTACCGGGCGCGTTCGCGCAGCTTCTTGCGGACATCCGCCGAGGCCGCGCCATCCGCCGACATTGCATCGGCCATCGCCCAATGCCGAGCGTTCTCAGCGGTGGTCTGCGCCGCGTCGTATCGGGCACGGACCACGGCCGGAATGGCCGGGAGGGATCGCCGGACCTTCCTGTCTTTGCGGAATGGCCACATTAGACGGTCCCTCCCGGCGAGATCTTCGCGACCTTGATCCCCAGACCTTTGGCGCGGCTGGCCTTCTTTGACTCCAGGTACTTGTCGGCAGCGATTTGCTCAGAGAGCTTGTGCTGTTCGACGGAGCCGGAGTCGCCGCTGGCCTTCGCGGGGCCTTCGGCGTTGGTCTTGATCGAGTTGTCGAGGGTGTCGGTCACGTCCCCGCGGCTCCCATGCGACGGTGATGGTCGTCACATGGTTATTTGCCGCAGAGGCTCGAAAATCGGACGCGAATCCGGAGAAGGTCGACAGTTGTGCCAGATATGGTATCTGTGGCGGCGGTTGTACCTGATAGAGTTCTCTCACAGTTCTGTATTCGAGCATGCGGATCAGGCGACCGGCAAGCAGGTCGATGATCTGGCGGCGCTGCCGCTCGGTCAGCGTGGGTGCGGATGTCTTTCGGGGGCGTGCGTCCTCATGAACGCGTACCTCCAGCGTGCAGGTGCAATGGTTCTTGCACACACTCCATTTGAAGCCGGTTCGATACTGCTGGTGGCGGAAGGGAAGAAACGTACGCCCTTAAGTGCCAAATCCACGGCTCGACCAACCGACAGCGTCTTGGCCCATGCCGATCAGTTATTGCCTAGCTGTGTTTCATATGGGTTGCCCATAGCAGCCGCATCACGTCGCCGAATGCCTGTGTATGCTGCAAAGTTCTATGCCATAGATGGTTGCATCACACAGTAGGCGGTCACGCAATTCCCCACACACACCCATAACGTTCTTTGAAGAGGCAACAGAGCGAAAGGCGCACTCAATGGACTTCACTGCTGCTGTGCTGCTCATCGTATTCTTACTGCTCGTAGTCCTGCCCTATTTCTTCCGACGAACAGTCAAGGATGAGGCGACTGAGACCTTCGCCGTCGGCCGACGAGACTACGGCTGGTTTGGCCTGACCGCTGGTTTGTCAGCGACGTTCGTAGGCGGGGCCGCGATGTTAAACCTTCCATCGGTCGGTTACACATTTGGTTGGTGGGCGTTGGCCGACGTGATTCCGACGACCCTTGCATTACTCATGTGTGGCGTGGTCCTTGTCCCAGTATTGCGTGCTCGCCCTGATGCGTTGAGCGTTGGCACCTACCTTCAACGAAGCGGGCGTCTCATATCTGTAGTCGCCGGTCTGTTGTCATTCGTAGTTTATACTTTGATCGCCGCTGCCCAACTCCTCGCGGTCGCGACGCTTCTCGGCACGTACCTGCCCGTGCCGACGCCATGGCTAACCGCAGGAGTTGGCATCGCCGTTGGGTCATATATTGCCTTCAATGGATACCGCGCCGTAACGCTGACAGACAAGACGCAGTTTGTGCTTATGCTGCTCGGATTTGTCTGCGTAATGGCCATCGTTGTGACCATCGCACCCGGCTTTGAGGGAGCCGTCGAGCCCTTCGAGGCGACACGAATGCCTCTGAACATGGTGCTTCTCCTGGGCATTCCGCTGTTGTTTGTGCCAGCGAGTCAGGATGTTCATGTTCGCATCCATTCGGCAGTTTCACGACGACACGCAATGATTGGCTGCCTGTGCGCCGCCGCGGCCTACCTCATTTTCGGTACATTGGCTACCGCTATTGGAGTGACTGCAGCCGAATCCGGGCTTCCCGTCGATAATCCAGATCGAGTCGCACCGATCTACTTCAACGCTGTGTTGGGCGACTTCGCGGTTATACCTCTGATTGCTGTATTGGCTGCCATCGTCTCGACCCTCGATTCTGTACTCTTTGCCGCTGTAACATCCCTTGCCTTCGACGTTGGGAACACGGCACGAACGGCTGAAGCTCGACGAGGAAGGATCGCAGTAACGCTCGCTACGGGGGTCATTTTATGTTTGGCAGTCTTTGTTGCTTTGGCCGCGCCACGCATCCTTTCAGTAATTCTGTCGGCGCTTATAATCTACGTAGCTGTATTGCTACCCCTCTTGCTGGGGGTCGCACTTCGGGTTCGAAAGTCGCTCTTGGCCGCAATAGCGATTCTGGTTCTTGTCTTCACCAGCCTCAATGAGGCATTCGGTTGGCAGTTTCCGTATCGCGCCTTTGCCATCTGCGGTATGCACGGCGCTGTCGTCTTGATACTGTCTCTGGTAGCACGCGAGGACCATGATGCCACGCACACGCCTTAGTTCAAGGAGCATGGATCGATCCCTCGACGATGGTACACCACTCGACGACGTGACAGACAAGTTGTACGAAGCGCTCGGCAAAGACAGTCCTCTCCCACAAGATGTGCTCTACCGCGTACATGATGGTGCAGAGCTCTGGGTGAAACTCACCCGCAGTTCCAACTCCGCCTTGGGTCAAGTGACACGGGTGTTTAGCAACCCGCAGTTCGGCCCAATCGACAAGATCGACAAGGAGATGGTCCGACAGCTCACCGCATACTGCTCTCGTGTCCCCAAGAGGCTAGGTGTTTTGGTCCTTGGCTGCGGGACGGGTACGAGAGAGGTTTCGATTTGCCGTGCGTTGCTGGACTCCAGTGCGTGTAATCGGTTGGACGTGCGACTTGTAGACGTGTCATTGGACTTGGTACGGACAGCGGGTGCATCGTTTAGAGACGAATTCCCAAACTCGACTGTCAAGACGCGCCAGTGCAGCTTCGAGCATAACCCGAGTCTAAAGCTTCTGCGTGCAGAACTTGGCGACACCCCGACTGTTGTCCTCTTCATCGGGAATACGCTGGGGAATCTCGATGAAGCCCTAATGCTACGAAATCTTCGACACGCGCTTCGGCCGGGTGATGTTATCCTGCTGGAGACACTGCTCCATCAGCAGACTGACGCAGATTTCTCTCAAGAGCAAACGGCAAAGTCTGATTCGCGAGCTCGTTTTGTCACGAATCCCCTTCGGCTCCTCAGTCATAAACCGAAACGCGACCAGCTCTGGGTAAGAATTCTTGCTGATGAAGGTGGGCATGTGTTGATTCGCCGATACACCTACCGTTTCGTAAACGACGAATCGCTAGTGCACCCCGTTACAGATCATCAATCATCGATTGGCGCTGGATGTTCAATCCGCCTTCTCGAAATCAAGAGCATGACGGCTGAGCATTTGCGTGCAAAGCTTGTTGGCTTCGAACCCATCGAGATCATCGAACATGAATACCGCCTCAGAAAGCCCTATGACGAAGCCACTACGCTTGCATACACAGTAGCGACATGCTCAGACGAAGCGAACGCGACAGCACCATGTCGGACAGACTCTGACGATCTTCTTGCTTATCCGAGTTGGGAAAACCTATCAATCGGAGTTCGCGGCGATGGCCAGCTATGGCTCTTTGATCATGTTGTTGAAGACGGAACGCGAGTCACTCAACAACAGAGCGTTCGCCAATTCTCAGCTCCGGGCGGGCGAGTGAGTGAGCTCATCCAATCACTAGCCACTTCCCAGACTGGGCGAGGAATCAAGTGGGATGAAGCAAAACGCATCTATATGACCGCCGATGACGATGAAAAGTCCGCCGAATTCATCGAGCGAGCACGAGCACAGTATGCGGATCAACTGTCTGACGATGCAACCGCAGCAGACATAGAAAAGGCACTGAGAGCGGCAATCGACCAGGCACAAGCGGAGAAAGTGCTGAACCAGCGCAAGGAACCCCTGGTCGCTTCACGAGTGTCGGAAGACGCTCGTCGATTCCGGGACTCAGCAGAAGAAAAGAAAATTATTGTGGCGCGCAACAACCGGCGAGGCAAGCGCATCTTCAGTACAAACACGGGGCATGAAATCACTTCACGTCCAAAGTTTCGAATGCTCATCAACGATGGGCAAGGGCATTTCACTTTTTGGCATATGGCATCTTAGCTCGCTCGGTATTCACCCATCCGAACAAGTGGGCGAACCGTAGCTGCCCACATTCCTTCAACGACCTAATAGATATTGATTACGTGCCAAACCGTTGTCGCTGTAGATATGGGTCGGCGTGGCCCATCGTGAGCCACATCGAACTGATGAGACGTGGTCGCACGGTGCGACACGGCAACAACCGCTGGCGTGGGCGTCAGTATTCCCCAGCCGACTGGAAGGAACAGCTGAGATGCATCCTAGGACACGCCATTTCCGTTTGATCGGTCGGATCGCTGATTGGGACGGGCATCCCGTCCACCGTCAGGCCTTGCGTCCGCACGAAGAGCTTCATCCCGGCTGGTTTGAGCTCGTCTGTATTGAAGACCCGAGTTGCGTGGTCTGGGTGCGAGCTACGAGTGAAGCAGACCTGTCTCGCAAGGTGGCCCACATGCAATGGCAAACATGGCCGCCATCAACGTTGGAAGGAGGTGCACATGTATGACTGTAATCGATAGTGTTGCCGGTGGGCTCTGACAACCTAGCTAGGCTGTATTCCACTCCAACCCAAAGACCCGGTGTTGAGCACCCCGGGTCTTCGTTCATTTGGCAGACGGGTGCTAACACGATTACGTCCCCGGCGGATTTTCGATGCCCTGCGTTTAGTAACCGGCCCTTCTTCGAACGACGTTATTTACCCGCACAGCCTTCTGGCAGTGAGAGTCGAGAGTATGGGGCAAAGCAGGTCCGAGGCGACGCGCGGGGGCTAACTGGGCGAAAGCACCAGTGGTCGTGTTCCGGTTTGACTTGTCTACTCATATAGCCTTCTCTCGCGTCGTGATCGGCTTCCCACAGTTGCGGCATCGCTTTCGGCGGATGATGCCATTGTTGCGCCGGCGCGTATATACCGTGCGAAAGTGCTGGCAACCGCAGTGTCGGCAGACCAGACCTACGTGTGGCGTCGATGCTGCCTTTGCTTTCGAAGTCTGGTTCACAGTCACCTTTTCCCCTGCAACGCCGAAAGCTTGATGCGCTGCTTTGGCCGCGTCGGTCCACCGGCGACACCCGGCAGTGATGCCCCGTGGATGGATGCGGCCACCGCGCAGCCGACCAAACAGTCCAGCCAGTGGTTGTCCGGGCGGGTGGCACGCAGCTTCCATTCATCAACGGTCCGATCGCGAGCGACGGTCTTGACGCGGTATTCAGCCGTCAGATGATCAGCCAGCAGGCGATGGGCCTTGTCGTCGCAGCCAAAGAGCGACAGACAACCCGGATCGCCCATGGCGACAGCCAGACGGGCGTGGACGAACGTCTTCCAGTAGTTCGTGTCGACCAGCACATGCCGCACCTGGCGACGGCCGATGGTATTCGGGATACGCCAGTGCAGACCGACGCGGTCGCCGCGTTTGCGTTTGTATTCGCTGAACGGCACGCTCGACGCACCGACATACTTGCCGTGACTGGGCAGAAGAATGCCGGCGAAGCTGCTCTGTCGACAGAACTGGTAGACCACGTCAGTGGACTGTCCCCAGTTGGCGTCGATCAGGCAGCGGTCGATCCGCATCTCCGCGCCGTCTTCGCGCCGAAACGCGCGAGAGAGTTGCTCGGTCGTGAGTTTTTCCAGTCCGCTGAAGATCTGACCCTCAAGGCCCGCGCCAGGCGTAGCGCGACCCAGCGTGGAATGAACATCCCGCAACGTGAAGTATGCCCGCTTCTGCTCGGGCCAAGTGCCGTAGTCCACTATGTAGCCGGTGAAGTTGTCCTCCCACGCGCAAAGCATCCAGAACAGCACCTTCTGCTGCACGTCGACGAACATCGTCAGATGGTTGCAGCCGATGGGAATCTCCCTTGGAAGATAGCCGTTGAATTTCGATGCGATAGCTTCCGGGGCGAGCATCTCCTCACCGATCTCCTCGACGATCGGCTCGTTCTGGTACTCAGCGAAGAATGCAGCCTCGTCGCGATACCGCAGGTTCATCGCGTGCTGGATTGCGCTGGCTTCGTCCTCATTGAACCGCTGTGGCCAGGCAATCACGGCCCCCTTGTCCATCGCGTCACGGTTGGCGATGTAGAACTCGGTCGCTTCACCACCGTCACCATCGTTGCGGAGCGAGTCGGCACGAAGCTCCGCATATTTTGCCCACAGCTTCTCGCTCGAGGGAAAGGCGTAGACCATCTTCGTCCGTTCGCCTTGCCATTCAGGATGCTTCTCACGGTCGAGGATGTTGTCCGCCATGTCCGCCGGGCGGATCACAGTGCAGGCCATCAGACCAGCAATTTTTCTTCCCGGACCGGCCATCCCCAGCACATCACCGGCCAGAATCGCCTCGCGCCGTTGTGACTGCGACGGCGACCAGGCCGACTCGGTCGTCTGCGGGTCATCAACCATCACCAACTGCGGGCGCACGACCTGGCCATCGGCGCGGGCGTAGTTCTGCCCACGAATGTCGCTGCCCTTCATGCCGCTGGAGGAAATGACGACGCCCGACGCTTTCGATCCCGCAATGGTCGGCAACACGATGCGATCCGACGCCCAGTCGATCCGCGTCGGCTCGCCCTTATACTTTTGGCCCTTCTGCCGGTTGGTGATCCGCTCTAGGCATTGGATCGGATACGTGACCTCGGGGAAGTCGGCCTGCAGCAGCGGGTTGGTCTCCAGCCAGACCTTGATGTTCTCCAGCAAGTCGCGGGCGCGTTCAGCGCTAGCGGCGATCAGGCAGACAAATGGCGTCGCGCCGATCAGCGCGGACCACAACACTGCCGTCTGGCACAGCACCGTCTTGCCCGACCCACGTGGCATGGCCATGGCGAACAGACCGCCCGTGCGCACGGCCTTCTCGATCTTGTCGATCACTCGCAGGTGATCGTCGGACCATGGCAGGTAGAAGACCTCCGCGAAGTAGGTTTCGCAGAACTCACGAAACGATGCTTCGCATCGCGCTTTGCGCTGAGGATCGACGACGGCGGGAATTTCACCGATATCCTGCGCGGCGCGAACGGCTTCAGCGTTACGCTCGGCTTGACGTGCCTTCTGCTCTTCGTAGGTCAGCGGCTCGGTCTTCGGCTTGAAATACTCCAGCGTCAGCCACGCGGCGTAACAGAACAGGTCTACCGTTCGCGCATCGCCAATGGTGTACCCCGCCTGATTGCGGTGCCGGCGCAGCTGAAACTCGGTCAGCACGCCCCCGGAACTGCCGCCCTCGGAAGTAGCGAGTTCAGTCGCGTTGACCAAACGGAGCAGGTCGGCCGGGCGCAGCTTCCGTGGGTTAATGACTTCCGGGGGCACCGGTAACCTCCCGAGCCAGGTAGGCCACGTACTCGATCAGGCTGAACGTCCCGTCCGCCCGAACGATCCGAGCCTCCTCGGCCACTCGGCGGACCTGTTCGACGGTCACGCGCCGCCGGTAGGTGGAGGCGAGGATTTTGGCTGCCTGATCCGGCGTCAGGGCCGTGATTTTCAGGGATTCAGCGGTCATATCTCTGGCTCCTGCGCCTAAACCCACAGATCCGTAAGTTCCTTGTCCACAGTTGGTTAATTGCCTTGATGGATTGGCGATTCCATGGCTGAATGTGTGTGTAACGCAAGCCGCCACAAGGAGATAGGCCATGCTGATTACGCGAATCGAATTCGAAGGGGCAGCGGGCCACCTCACCGTCGAGAAAGGTCCCGCCAGTCCCACCATCCGGATCGACTCGATTCTCCGCAACCCCGAGAAAGGTCAACAAGCCTGGAAGACATGGCAACTGCCCAGCGCCGTCAGCGATGACGACCTGTTCCAGATCGCCATCGAAGCACAACAGCGCACTGACGGCGGGCGCGGCACCAACAGCATGGTCCACGACTACTTCCGCGAACTTCAACGTTTCCAGGACTGAAACGGAAAGGACCACGCCATGGCCACGAAACAAACCGCCAGTGAACTCTACGACGAGCGCCGCGACGACATCGCCCGCGTGACGGACTGGATCGAGCTCGAACTCGACAAGCACAAGTTCGCCGCGAAGGCGAATCCCAAGGACTGGGGCTACCCCGGAGACCTCGGACACGTCCGAGAGATGTTGATCGAAACGCTCGCCTTTCTCTCCAACGGCGAGACGCAAGAGATCGAAGACCTGCTCAGCGAATGTCGCTGAGCATTTTTCTTCCACCCTCCAACAAGGAGACATGCGATGAAGAAGTCCGACGTACAGATTGGCGCGACGTATCTGGTGAAAGTTGCGAGCAACCTTGTCCCGGTGAAGATCACGCGCGAGCACGACAACGGTGGCTGGGAAGGTACGAGCGTAAAGACCGGCAAGGTCATCCGCATCAAGAGCGCTCAGCGACTGCGCAAACCGTTGGTCGACGCGGCCCAGGGCGTCAAGAGCGCCGCGAAGGCGACCAAGGACGCCAAGCACACGCCCGAACGCAACACGGGCAAACGTGGCGCGACCGGGGGCAAGCGTGATGCCGATAAGGCGAAACCAATGAGCCTGCTTGACGCAGCGGCGCACTTGCTGTCGCTGGGGACCGGCGACCCGATGCGATGCAAAGACATCGTCGACCTGGCTGCCCAACGAGGCTTGTGGACGCCGCGCGCTGGCAAGACGCCTGAGAACACGCTCTACGCCGCGATCTCGCGTGAGATCAAGGTCAAAGGTAAAGCCAGTCGGTTCATCAAGGCCGAGCGTGGCAAGTTCGCCCTGGCCAATAAGGCTTGATCGCCACGTCATGCCGCTGCCTCCTCGCCCTCGGAAACAGCCCCGGCCTCGGTCGGGGTTGTCTCAGTCACGGCCTTCGTCTTGATCCGCTCGGCCTTTTTGCCGGTGAATTTCTCCCAACGCTCTACGATCACATCGCAGTAAGCTTGATCAAGTTCCATCAAAAACGCGCGACGGTCGGTCTGCTCGCAGCCAATCAATGTCGAGCCACTGCCGCCGAACAGGTCGAGCACGTTCTCCCCGGCCACCGACGAGTACTGGATCGCCCGTACCGCCAACTCGACTGGCTTCTCCGTGAGGTGAACCATCGCCTGAGGGTTGACCTTCTTCACGTGCCACAGGTCGGTCGCATTGTTCGGGCCGTAGAAGTGGTGGCCCGCGCCTTCCTTCCAACCGTAGAAGCAGATCTCGAACGCGCCCATAAAGTCCTTGCGCGTAAGCACTGGGTGCTGCTTGTCCCACACGATGCCTTGGCTGAAGTACAGACCGGCCTTCTTGAGCGGCGCGGGGTAGTTGCCGAGGTTGGCGTAGCCGCCCCAGATGTAGAACGAGCCGCCCGGCTTGAGCACGCGCGAAGCATTGCCGAACCAATCCAACAGCATCTGGTCGAATGCCTCGTCGGTGACGAAATCGTTCTCCAGCGGACGGTCCTTTGCTCGCATTTTCTTCTTTGCATTCTTCGGATTGGCGACACCACGCGCCTGGTCGAAGCCCTGATGGTGCAGTTGGGCATTCTTGTTCTGGAACGATGAGAGACCGGCGGCGATAGCCGTGCTGCTGCGCGGCTCGACCTTGACGTTGTAAGGCGGGTCCATGTTGACCAGGTCGATGGTTGCGCCGTCAAGCAAACGGTCGAGATCTTCGACGCTACCACTGTCGCCACACATCAGCCGGTGATTGCCTAGCAACCAGATGTCGCCGTGTTGGGTGATTGGATCGTCAGGCGGCTCGGGAACAGAATCCGGATCGGTCAGTCCTTCGGTTACACCTTCGGCGCTACTCAGCAGCTTGCCCAGTTCCTCCTCATCGAAAGCGAGGACGTCCATGTCGAATCCGCCCTCGCGCAACTCGTTGAGCTCGATGGGCAGAATCTCCAGATCCCAGTCGGCCAGTTCCCCGGTCTTGTTGTCTGCGATTCGGTACGCGCGGACTTGGTCAGACGTCAGGTCGGTGGCCACGTGGACCGGCGCCCTCGCCAAGCCCAGCTTCTGCGCCGCCTTCCATCGGGTGTGGCCGACGATGATCACGCCGTCTTCGTCCACGACGATCGGCTGGCGGAAACCGAACTCGGCGAGGCTGGCCGCGACAGCATCGACGGCTTGGTCGTTGATGCGCGGGTTCCGTTCGTAGGGGCGGATGTCGTCAATCTTGCACAGCGCGACGACGAACTTGGTCGTGGTTGCGTCCTTGGTAGCGTTTCCGGGGGTCATGTGAGCACCTCCATGTGCCTTGGGTTTGAGCGCCGGCAATTCGGCGCGTTGCCAACAAACTGTCTGTCCACAGCCGACGCGTTCCCGTGCCATCTTCTGACCACGCGCCGGGAAGGAACCATGGCCTTCCTTCTCCAACTTCCTTCACCCCACCCCCTCACGCGCACGCAGACGGGATTTGCAGTCGCGCGCACACATATGGGTGATAGGGTGAAGGAAGAAGAGAGAGTGTTGTTATTCCTATACTTACGGGCCAAACTTCCTTCACCCCCACCCGGTGAAGAAAGGGGTGAAGCATGGTGAAGGAAGTCGCCGTTTTC
Source organism: Phycisphaeraceae bacterium (assembly GCA_028277685.1). Taxonomy (GTDB): domain Bacteria; phylum Planctomycetota; class Phycisphaerae; order Phycisphaerales; family Zrk34; genus JANQFT01. The sequence goes on along the minus strand of JANQFT010000525.1, from coordinate 30,359 downwards.
GATCTGATTCCGGGCATACCTCACCTTCCTTCACCTTCCTTCACCCCTGCGTTCAGGCGGTAGACCAGACCCGTCCGTCCTCCGGTCTGGACCGGGATCGCGTCCACGTCGTTACGCTGCACGAGCGTCTCGACCAGTTCCTTGAAGTCCTTGGTCTTCATCTTCATCCGCTTGAGCAGCACCTGATGCGATAGCTGCTGTTTGGGCGCTTCCCGAAGCTTCCGCATGAGCTTGAGGCATTCGCTGTGGAACGGGTTCTCTGCGACGTAGTTCGCCGCCAGAAACAGTTGGCGTCGGGTCTGGTGCATGGCAAACGCGCTGGCCCATTCGACGCCGGGCAGCGTGATGGTCGGATTTTCGTGGTTCTCGCTGCAGGCGTAGATCAGCGCCAACTTCTTGGCGTTCTCGTGGGTGCGCGACCACGCCACGCGAGCGACCTCATCGTTGCGGACATGGGCTTGGTCGTATTCGTGTTCGGTCTGCCGCTGGAGGGCGGTGATCGCTTCGGCGGCCTCGGGTGTGCAAGGCACCATGCGCGGTTCGGGATGAACCTCAATCAGGTTGGCCCGCCGTGTGCCCGGTTGGAATTCGGACCACCACTTGGCGATCTGGATCACCGGTTCGGGCAGGTTGCGGGCGCTACCTGGCGTCTGGCCCTCGCCGCGTTTGCCGATGTCGACGATGATCAACCGGGCGAAGAATCCATTGGTCAGCATCCGCTGGCTGAGCGATTCGTAGAAGTACTGCGGCGTGGCCGTTCCGAACAACGTCAAGTGCGGCTGATCGATGTGGCATGCTTCCTTCTGCCCAGCTTTGACCCGCATTGGGTAGACGTCATTGGCCGAGGTGTAGAGCGTCAGCAGAATGTTGGGGATGCTCTCGCGTTTGTTCTCCCGGTCGAGGTTGATCTGCCGCAAGACGCCGTCCATCTCGTCGTTCTGGAACAACATGACACTGGTCCTGGCTAGAGCGTCCTGAATGCCCTCGCCGGAAGCGAACTTGTCGCCAAGGGCATTGACATGTCCCGTCTCGAACAACACGCGCGAGTTGACCTTGCGGGGGAAATCCTTGCCGGTGCCAGAGCTCGCTAGCGCGAGTAAGTAGATGTTGGGCCGCAGATCCCCGCTGTCGCAGATCTTTCGCCCGCACAGGTACGACTGCAGCGCCATCGCACCGCAGAACGCCAAGCCGACGTTCGGATACGGCGCATTGGCCAACGTGAAGTTCATGACCTGTTCGACCAGGCCGGGCACATGGAACAGGCGTTCGGGGATCGGTCCGGGGTCGGTGATCTCTGGCGAACCATCGCCACCCCCGGCAATGTTGGCGGTCTCTGGCCGATACGCGTTGGCCATCGCCACAATGCCCGAGATGTTTGCCCCACTGCAGGCATCGATCGGACAATCGCTCCCGAATCCAGAGAGCCGCAGACAACGGGCAGCCTGTTCGTAATCACCGCCGTGACTGAGAAGCGTATAGACCGAGAACGGCGAATAGGCGGTGTTGGGCTCGAATGGTTCGGCATTCGAACTGAAGACATAGAAGACACGATCCTTCAACGTGGCCGACCAGCCGGATGTCTTGCCCGGACGACGCCAGCATTCGTTCTCACCATTTCGGACCAGCGACCATCCGGACTGCTCGAGCACAGCCCGCATATCTCCACGAACATTGAAGTCATCACCGGGCCTGTCGGCGCTATGCAACGCACAGGTGGATCGTGCGGCCGAAGATGTGATTGTCTGGCCGGTATTGCTGTTGTGCATCGGACCATTGACCACCGGCGGCACATACTCGTTCAGATCCCACGCGGCCTGGAGCAACACGTCGCGTTCGTCCTCGGTCAGGCGCGGCAAGTCGCACAGGTCGCCTTGGGTGATTTCGTAACCGGTCGTCGGGGCGCAAAGGAACAATCCGCCTTCACCACGGGTCTCGATCAGCGTGACGATCTTGTTGCCACGCTCGGAACGGCGCTGGGCCAGCTTCAGGTTGCCGCAGACAGCTGCGATGCAGCGATAGATCACATGCCAACCGCCTGACGGCGTGCGTTCTACAACCAGCCGGTCGCGCAGATCTGCCGGGATGCGCCGCCACCACGCAACGAACAGCTCACCGCCGCCATCGAAGTCGATGATCTCCACGTTGTCCGACACCGCGCCGCAGATGATGCAGACAGCGTCGGGATGGTTCCGGGGGTTATTCCGGGGGGTCAACCAAGCGGACAACTCGTCCGGGGTGGGCAGTCCCTTCTGATACTGCTTCCACCGGCCCACCGCCGGGCGCTTCTCCGTTCGCCGGGCTGGCAGCGTGCAAAGACCCGCCGCCAAGTAGGCCTGCGCCGCATCCGAGATGGGCATGCACTCAGTCATGCGACGGCCTGACCTCCACCAAATCGAGATTGCAGCGAAAGTGCCAAAACATCCGCAGCGCCTGCCGGGTGACCGGGAATGGCTCGGGCGGTTCGGACACCTGATGGATGTCACACTCGTGGGCTTGCTGGACGACCTGCTCCAGGTCATCGATCCCAATGCGCTTCACCACGTCGAGCAGATGAGCCACGCGGTCGACCGTGCCAGGATCTTCAAGGCATGCGCAAGACATGGTCGTCTCCATCAAAACGGAATGTCGTCTTCGGGCCAGACCGACTCATGCACGTCGTCATCGATGTGCTCATCATCGCCATCGAGGCGCGGCGGGATTGGGCCGAGTTGGTAACCGGTGATGCGGTCGTACTTCTCACCGGCCACCGACCGCACGGTGATCGTCTGCACCGGAGCCAATGCACCGGCTTCGGCTAGGTCGACCGCTTCCGCCGCTGTGTCGGGGAACGGCTCGTTGGATCGCGTGCGCCACCATGCGTCGAATTTCTGCCGCGCGTAGCCGGTGTGTTCGGGACAGACCCACTCACTGTGGTAGTCATTGAATCCACAGCGATAGTCGACCCGCATCGTCCGAGGGTGATCGTCCGGCGCGTCGCGTTTTTGGTGAACGCTGTAGTAGGTTTCAGCGACCTCATAGTCTGTCTCGGTGACCTCGCCACTGAGAACGCCTGCTGTTGAGGCCTGCTGGTCGTGTTTCTCCCGCTGCGGCGATGGGAACCCATGCCCGCACTCCGGACAGGTGGCATACGCGGCGTGGATCATTGCTTGGCACTGCGGACATTCCTTCGCCGGCGCTTCACCGACCCCGGAAGCGAGATCATCGATCTGTAGCGCATCGACGGGGCCATGCCGGAGAATGTTGCCGCCGAAGTCCAGGATGAGGCAGTTCTCTTTGGATGGATCGAGCCGAAAGCCGCGACCGACCATCTGGTAATACAAGCCCGGAGACATCGTCGGACGCAGCAGCGCCACGCAGTCGATGTTGGGCGCGTCGAAGCCGGTAGTCAGCACGTTGACGTTGACCAGGTATTTCAGGTCACCGTCCTTGAATCGCCTGAGTGTTTCGGCTCGCTCAAAAGGCAGTGTTTCACCGCATACGAATCCGCACTCGTGACCCATCTCGCCCAACACTCGCTGCACATGCAGAGCGTGTTGTACACCGGCACTGAAGATCAACACTGAATGTCGATCCTGTGTGTAGTCGACGATCTCCCGGCATGCCGAGTGCACCAATGAATCGTCGTCCATCAAGGCTTCGACCTCGACCGCGACGAATTCGCCGCCACGCAGATGAAGCTCGGATGTGTCGACCTTTCGTCGACCCGCTTTGGTCTTGAGCGGACATAGGTAGCCCTGCACGATCAACTCGCGCACGCCCACTTCGTAGCACACATGATTCAGCAGGTTGTCCGGTCCGCAGATCATGCCGGTCGTCATGCGATATGGCGTCGCAGTCAGACCGATCAACCGCACGTTGGGATTGACCACCTTGGCCTCGGCCAGAAACGTGCGGTACATGCCCTCGCCATCGGGCGGGAGCATGTGCGCTTCATCGACCAAGATCAGATCGAAGGCATCCAGGTCAGCGGCGCGGCGGTATACGCTCTGAATCCCAGCCACGATGATCGGGTGTTCCGTGTCGCGACTGCGCAAACCCGCCGAATACACACCGATGCGGTTCCATAGGTCGGGAGCCGTCGTGTGCAGCTTGTCTACTGCTTGTTCGAGCAGTTCTTTCACATGGGCCAGGATCAGCACGCGACCGTTCCACTGCGTAACGGCATCTCGGCAGATCGACGCCATTACCGGCGTCTTGCCCCCGGCCGTCGGAATGACGACACAGGGATTGTCATCCCGACAACGCAGGTGTTCATAAACAGCCGCGACGGCATCGACTTGGTACGGACGCAGCGTGATTGCAGTGCCCGACGGCGCTTCTGTGGATGGCAGAAGCGATTGCATTAGTTGTTCGATGCCTCCAATACCCCCCTGCACAGCGGGCAACGACGCAGGGGCATCTCAGCGATTCGAATCACGACCGTGCCGTTGCGAACCACCTCGCATCGCCGCACGGCCAGAAGATCGATCTGGCTGTCATCCTCGAACACGCCAGCATGTGCTAAAGAGTCCTGCGTGCATTTGAGAAGGTTGTCCAGGTCGCGTCGGCGTCGATCGGGCGGGAAGGCGTCCATCATCAGAGCGATGCGCCCGCCAGTCGGCGGCTTACGGATGCCGTTGCCTCGACCCGAGGTCAGGAGGCCGCACACCTTGGTGCGGTACTCCCGACCCTTACGGCTGATCAACGTGCGAGGCCCGACATGGCGGTAGTAGTGGTTCACGCTCGGGGGCCACGGCAGCATCAGTTCCATCGTGGCTCCCCTCATCGCTTCCACGGTGGTGTGCTGTCGTTGGTCGGGGCCTGCTGCGGCTGGCCGGCGGCGACGGCCTTGGGTTCGTAGCCCTTGACCTCGTTGGTCAGCTCATCGTTGTCGTTGCGCTTCTTGACCTTGACGGTGATGAGCAACGGGATGTTGTGCAACTCGACGCTATCTTTAGGCTGCATCACGCCAACCGCGTGGCAGATCGCCGACAGTTCCGACCGGGCGATCTTCACCGCCGTGGCGTTGGCGTTGTTGAGGTTCAGCCGCGCCCAGAGGATGCGATTCTTGTATTCGCCCTCCAGGATGGTGAACGTCAGTTGCAGGTAGCTGCCGCTGCCGTTCTTCGTCGGCTTCATTTCCGACTCGGTGATGGCGGCCAGGTACTTACCCGCCGGGATCGGTTCGAACGATGTGTTGGGTTCGACTTCGTTGGCGTTGAATCCATTCAGGTTTGCCATGTTCAGCACTCCTTGCTGTTGGTGTCTTGGTCACCGACAAGCCGCAGGTTGGGCTTGTCGTCTGTGTTGGTGTGGGTGGTCAGGGCCTGTATCAGCGCAGGCCACGAGAGAGGCAGTTCGGCGGGCAGGTCGTAGCGATTCTTCGCTACGCAGGCCGGGCTGCCGACGGTGCGAAGCACGCGCTCACCGCCGTCTTTGCCCAGACCCGCCGCGATGGTGCGGTCGCGGCCAAATCCGCCGTCTTCGGTCTTGGTGATGATCTTCCGTGTGGCGAATAGCACTGCGTCAGCCCACTCGGTGATCAGTGCCGTGGCGTGCTTGTGCAGGCGCGGCGAGTAGCGGTCATAGGTCGAATGTTCGGGGTCTTCGAACTTCTCGACCTTGGCGTGGGCCAGCAGGATCACGCACATGCCACGCCTGCTGCGCAGGTCGTCGAGGTCATTGAGCACCTTACGCCAGTGGGTCAGGGCGTGCGTGTAGCCCTTGGCGTAGCCGCCATCGACCTTTTCGATGCTCGACACACCGTACTGTTCGCACAGCACGTCCCAGATCAGGCGTTCGAGCCAGTCGACCGAGTCGATCACGACCGATGCGAAGTCGTGCTTCTCATTCAGCAGCTGCTGCAGCGCCGACTCGACATCGGCCAGCTTGCCCACCAGCGGGAAACTCGAGCAGTCGATCTGATCGAGGCCGTCCTCGGTGGGGATGAAGATCGGGTTCGGTGCCTTGGCAGCGGTAGTCGATTTGCCGATACCTTCGGTACCGTAGATCAACAGCCTCGGCGGTGTGTGGCGTCGGCCGGTATGTATGCGTTCCATCAGTGTCATGCGCAGTCTCCTGATTCGTTCGAGTTCATGGTTGAGGTCCTCAGTCGTTGGTCAGCGATTCCGGGGCTGCTGAAATGCGCCCGGGCGGGTGTAGGGAGTCCGGCCGCCTCGTCCGTGAGAGGCATCCATGCCATTGCGGCACGCCGACCCGCCCGGGCACGAAGATGGGCTAAGTCACATCCAACACGCGGACCTCCTCGTAGCCGGTGGGGAACGCGTCGATTTCCCAGGCCCGACGCAATCGCCGAATCGCCGCTTCGTTCTCCTGCCGCGCGATCGCCAGCGTCTGGTCGCTGATGCGCCACACGCCGCAGCGGAACGGCTCGACCTTCTCGATGGCGACGAGATGGACCGGCACAAACTGGTCGATCACCTGCGCCAAGATTGCTTGGTAGAACGCGATCTGATTGAGGTAGCGCCGGCGCCTGGTCTCGTTCTCGAACCAGGTCAGGTCAGCGGTGGTCTTTAGATCAACGATGCCCCGGTGTGGATGAACCCAGTCGAAGCGCGCCTGGCATGGCGTGTCGCAGTAGGTCGTGCGAATCACGCCTTCGGATCGACCGTACAGAAGAAGGTCGACTGCCTCGTCGTTCATCGCGACGCCGCTGGCCATCTGCTCGATCAGTTCGGCGTTGTCATGGGAGAGCACCGGTTTGCCCTGGGCTTCGGCCCATTCGGCAAAGGCCTTGGTGGTCGAGCCAAAGGGCTTACCGGTACGAGGATTGATGGGACCACCGGTTGCGTATTGGGTCTCGTAGGCATCGCGGCCTTCGAGGATGCGAACGTGGGTGGCGCGACCAAGCATCAGCGCTGGTGTGTCGTCATCCGCGATCAGACCGAGCTGCTTCTTGCGGTATAGCCACGGGCAAGTCATGAAGTCGAGAAGCTGATGGCTCGACAAATACTCGCCCGCCTTCGCGTGATATTCATGCGCCAGCTCGGCGCTCAGCACGCCAAGATCGATCACCAGATTCCGGGGGTTGTCGTTCGCGCTTTGCGGCATGGTCGGACTCCCTTGCATCGAGCGAAGCATTGGTGCCTCGTTCGCAAGGGTTATTTGCCGCAGCCCCCCAAGAATCGGATGCAAGGACATCAACTTATCTGTCTGACATATGTCTGACAGGTCCCCGCAAGCCCTGACAGCCTTCTGGCAACCTTCCTGACATTCGGCTTTCGCCAGACAGCTTTCGCTCTACAGACGAGTCCCCGGTGTCGCTCTGAGCATCGCGATCAGGCGGTTGGGATCGGCCCATCCGCGAATACGCCCCCTGATCGAAGGAATGATCGCGATGAAGAACGAAGACCTGGTAAGCAAATACGACGGAGCATTCGAAGCCTGGAAGGCACGGATGGCGCTGGCCCGCATCAAGGCGATGCGATTCCCCAGAAACGATTGGCCGGACCTGATGCAGGAACTGGCGATCCTCATCATCCAGTTCGAATACGACCCCGACCACGGTGGTGGTGCGAAAGAGGAGACGGCGCTGTTCGCTGCAATGAATCGGCATCTGCTGTTCCTGATGCGCGGCCGGTGCCGTGACCGAAAAGGCTTCGAGCGATACCTCCGGAGCCTGGGCATTCGCGAAGACGGTTCATACATCGGCGCTGAGCCGTGTTTCCAGATCGACATCCCTTTGGGCATGGACGTGAGGGGAGCGATCCAGGGGTTGCGACCCTTCGATCAAGCCGTCGCCAAGGGTCTGGCCAGTGGCATGAATCGTAGTGCGATCGCGCGCAAGCTCAATTGCGATTGGAAGACGGTCAACAAGGCCGTGAGGCGCATTGCAGGCCATTTCGAGGACATGGGCATCGACACGGAGGCGTCGCAATGATCGCTCAAACATGCGCGCCTCGGCTGGTTCAAAGATGTTCCCCACATTCGCCAGAACCGACTGGACAGTCTTTGAACGCTGAGGCTCAATGTGACCAACCCAGCGACTCCACCGGACCGCTGGAGAGTGAATGGATCACCGAGGACCTGATCGCCCGTACGCAGGAGGTGTGGGGTCGATACCTCGAACGCGAAATCGAACGAGAGGAAGCCGTCGAAATGTTGCTGAATGTCCAACGCATCGCCCTGGTGTTCTACCAGGCCAGCATGGAGGAGACCTGCGAATGAATGTCGTGATCTGGGCCAGAGTATCTTCCCGCGAACAAGCCGAAGGCTATTCGCTGGATGCGCAGATTCGCATCAACCGCGACAAGGCCGAGCGAGAGGGATGGAAGGTGGTGCGCGAGTTTGTCATCGCGGAGTCGGCCCGTCGCGGGGCTGAGCGCATTGCCTTCAATGAGATGTACCAGTGGGTGAAGAAGAATGCCCGCAGGATGCAGATCGATGCTATCCTCGCCCACAAACTCGACCGCATCTGCCGCAACATGCGTGACGCGGTACGCATGCAGGAACTCGAAGACGCCGTGGGCGTGAAGATGGCGTTCGTCGACAACGAGTTCGGACCCGGTGCTGCCGGCGCGTTGTCGTTCAACGTGATGGCGGCGATCAGCCAGTACTACAGCGACAACCTTCGCCAGGAGGTCCGCAAAGGCCAGGATGAGAAGGTGCGGCAGGGCTGGATGCCATGCGGCGTGCCGTATGGCTACATGAACACCGACGACCGGGATGAGCCGATCAAGCCACATCCAGAGAGGTCCAAATTGGTGGTGCGCGTCTTCCAGCTCTACTCGCAAGGCGGCATGACCTTCGACATGATCGGCGAACAGCTCCACCGCGAAGGCTATATCTACCGGCCCAGCACGCCACGTATGTCACCGAGCAGGATCTCGTACATGCTGGCCAACCGGTTTTACGTCGGTGACATTATTTGGAAGCGCCAAATCTACCCCGGCAAGCATCGTCCGCTGGTCGAGCGCCAAACGTTCCAGCTTTGCCGCGACATCCTCAAGGGGAAGAATCGGCGGACGAACCGCCAAACGCACACCTTCGCCAACGGCCTGATCCTGTGCGAATACTGCGGCAGCATGGTCACGGGTGAGCGCATCCGCCGAAAGCTGAAAGATGGCGGTGTGCGGATGCACACTTACTACCGCTGCGCCAACAACCACCCCGGTGATGATCATCCACGCGTGCGTTGGCGCGAGGCCGACCTCGAGGATGCGGTTATCGCTGAATTGGAATCCATGCGGATGCCCACGCCCGAAACCTGCGAGTGGTTCCGCGATACGCTCGACAAGGCGTTCGGCCGATTGCGTGGCGACCACGGCCAACAGAAGCGAATCCTCGGCCGCAAGAAAGTCGAGTTGGAGAAACAAAGCGAGCGATTGCTGTCGTTATACCTCGATGGGCATCTCGATGCGGGGACATATCAGGATCGTTCTGCCGTGTTGCAGGGACAGATTCGCGAGGTGGAGCAGGGCCAATCGGCTTGCGGGGACATCGACCCGTCATGCAGGGACTTGGCCATCCAGGTGTTCGACTTCACGCAAAAGGCGGCGGACGTTTGGCGGCGTTCAAAGATGACCGGAAAGCAACGGATTCTGCGCGCGGTATCTTTGAACCGGACGCTAAACGACACAACTCTTTGCCTGGAAAAGAGAAAGCCGTTCAGTTTTCTCACTGAACGGCTCCCTGTTCGAACAAGTCGGGGCAACTGGCAGAAGCTAGAACCGGCCGCGATGGTCCAGCCGTTCGTGATCGTCTTCATGCACGGGCCAGACCCGCATCTTACGCGGATCATTGGCATGGCGGGGGACGGAGACGAGTGAAGTAGCAACATCGTCCAAGCAAGATCATGTGCAGTTGCAGCAGGGAGGGAAGGCGATCGGCAAGCGTTCGAAGCCCACTACGATGTTGGCCTGTCGCCCCCCGCCTAGCCAAAGCACGGTCCGTCAAGGGGCTCAATCGTCTTGATGTGGAGCCTTCCCCCGCTCCAGTGACACACGGTGCCAGAAAGCGCCAGCAGGCCCTGATTCCATAGCTGCGTCTGCTTGTATGCCTGAGGCATTTTGGATTCTGCCTTGCACATCAATCAGATAACATGTCTCACCGTCACGGTGGGCCGCAATCACAGCGGCCCATGAAATGTGGTTCTGCCCTGCGGGGATACACGCAAGCCCAATCACCCGCCTTGCGTCTGGGCTTTCGGTGTTAGCATGGATCAGGTTGCGATTCTTCTCTGCATTCATGCTATTTGCTGCTTCCACGAGGGATTCCACAGACAGTGATTCCGCTTCCCGCGAACTCACCATGTGGGCCACAGTAACCGCATACGCGTACAGTAGGCCGCGGTCCGTGCGCATTTGTGCGGTCATGCGATGAGCGTATAGAAACACGCCAAGGATCAAAGCCACCACGATTAAGACGTACAAACACAGCCGACTCAAAGTCAGCCCCATCCAACTCTTGGACGTGCGAGCGATCACTCTGCATTCTCCGGTTGAATGGGAATCCCCTCCCATCCCGTGAATGCCGGGTGAATGTTGTGGTATGACGCTCGATAAGTACCGTATTGGCTCACTAGGTCACTCCAACGTCCCTTTACAGCACCGTTGGTTTCGGCCTTTGCGGCCTTGCAGACCATCAGAGTTACCCATGCGAGCCTGTGGTGCGGCGGCTTGAGGTCCATCGGCAGCACCGCATTTCCGTCCGCCGCCAAGATGGTACCGAACTCGTCGTTGTTACCGTGACCGACATGGAACCACCCGTGAACATCCGGCTGACGGAGCAAAGTGCGGAGAGTTTCCTTGTATACAGCATACTTCCACACATCCACCTTGAACCCTCTTGCGCGAACATCACGCGCATACTGGTTTAGGCGATAGTGTGACCATGCTCGCAATGCCCACGGCAACCCAATGCCCTTTGAATCGCCCTTCCAGCCGAAGACACCATGCAAGTCACCAACTGTTGCGTATACAGTATTGGGGACGGTCAGCGAGTCATCAGGCGGAATGGGTGTGTCAAGGTCAACGTGGGGCAAGCTCAGATCTTTCCATTGGACCCACTTGGGCCATTCATCCGGTTCCAGGCGAACGGTCTTGGCCAGATTGCGGAGCGTGTCGCAGTCCGGGGTCGTAGCCTTTGCTCTCGCACCATGATTGCGTTCCACTTTCCATTTCAACCCACTGGGATCAACCCCGCCATGCATGACGTGATAGGCCGCATAGCTATTCATCCCGTCCGGATAGCCTGCGCGAGCGGCTGACGGGATGGACAACAGGATCACAACTGCTGCGAGGGCGATCGGGTAGGCGTTGAACGAGCGAAACATCGAACGTGACATGGCAAACTCCTCTTACGGTGATCCCGCCCCCGGATGGCTTGGACCGTAGGGGTTGGGCGGCTGATATTGGCCGGTGTGGTTCGGAATCGTGGGTGCGTATGGATTGACAGGCATGCCAGGAGCCGGTTGGTGCGGAATGCCCGGCGTGTGCATCTGCTGCATGCGCATGCGGTTGATCGCGTTGATGCGTTCGACCTCGGCAATGTGATGTTCAATCCCTGCGCTGCTTGGTGCCGAAGCTGGTCGCCGCTGGGCGAATTGCGCATTGAGCCAGTAGGTCAGACCGCTCGGTCCCTCGGGTTCGCCGGGGTTGAACAAGTGCGTGCCTTTGAGGATCGCCGCCTCCATCGAGGCCTGCCATGTCTTGCGATGGTTGGGCAGCAGTGCCCGGGCCAGGGCATAATCCCGGTCGGCTAAATCCATGCGACCGGTGTCGGCGAAGTGGCGGGCGCGAAGGCCGATGAAGTAGCCGAGCATCTGCCGGGCGGTCATGCTGTTCAGATCGGACCCGCTGGTGACCGCCCGCCTGGGCAGGCCGAAGTCTTCCAGGTATTCAGCGTCGGTGCCCGCCGAGAACATGCCGCCCTGTTCGGTGTGGGTCGTCTCGATGTTGTAGACGACGTCTCCATCATCGAATCGGCAAACCGTGTGGGACTTGACGGCCGCGAGCGAGACCGGCCAACCGAGGCGGCGGCCCATGGCCACATGCAGCGTGGGCATGCTGCCGCAGGTGCCGCGCTTGTTGTCGATCAGGTCATGGACGAACAAGTCGCCGGGATCGGTGTAGCGAATCTCGACGGGCTTGCCGGACTTCCGGGCTTCGATCTGCGCCTGCTTCTGCTCGTCGATGTAGGCGATGCCGACGTGTTCGTTGAGGTAGCTGGCGACGACGCCGAGACGGAAGAACCGTACGTCGTTCTGCCACTTCTCCGGCGTCTGCGCGAATGCCTGCTCGGCGGCCGGCAGACGCGGCCGGATGTCGTTGGCCCACCCATCGACAATGCGCTGGTACTTGGCGATGTCCAAGTCTTCCAAGCCGGGAATCTCGCGGGCCACTGCGAGATTAAGCTCGATGACATCGACCTTCTCCAACTCAGCGTCGGGCAGCGCCAATAGTTGCCAGACCGTGCGTGGGCCGGATTGGCTGACACTGTTGACGGCAGGCTGGCTCGGTGATTGGAACGGCAGTGCGCTGCCGCTGGCGTTGTCGGGAATGATCCGTCGGACGGGATCGTCCAGCGAGGTCATGATGGCGAACGTGACAACCGCGCCGAGGGCGATGAGCGTGACGCTCTGGAGCAATGAGCGGAGGAAGGTGCGTGGGGACGATGGCTGCGAGTCAACAGAGGTTCTGCTGGCTGTCGTGTGCTGTCGAGCTTTTCGATTGCCCCGTCCCATCGGGCCCCCTTCAAGTGATCTGAGACGGTCCAGATTATCGGGTGGCGCGGGGCGGCTGTCAATCATGACGGACTTTCGGGTCCGGTTAGTTTTTGATGATGGTTGTCGACTCGGCGGATGGCGCGACGGTCATCCGCAGATTCTCCCGACAGTTTCCCGCTGCGCCGGGTAAGTAACAAGAAGTGGAAAGTGCCACGCAAAATTTCGGCCCCGTCTGCAAAAAGACAATAGTGGAGGGACGGCCTGCCGACGGTCGGCGGGCGCGATGGCCCGAGCGCAACATTTCGGCCGCGGGTGCAGATGTAGAGGGTGCCGAGGGTGAGATGGCAGGGGTTCGGCAGAAAAACGGGACCGCCCGCAACGGTTCGCATAGGTAACTAAAGAGGGGACGTGTCGTTCGCTGCGGCCCGCCGAGATTCGGCGGACGGTTCGCGGCGGCTGGCGGTAGGTAGTGAAGGAGAGGGCCGAGCGCTGACCGGCGTTTGGCGAATCACGACGAAGTTCGGTTCGCGGCACGGTGGCCGCGACATTCACACCTGTTCCTGAAAGGGATTTCCATGAGGCACGTGTTGAGTCGCAACGACTACGAGGAACTGTTCGGCCCGCATGAGTATCCGAAGCGAACGACGGCGGCGGCGTGCGAACTGGTCACGCGCGGGCTGAAGGCCAACGCATCGACGCTGGACTACCTGGCGAACAAGGGCGTGGTGGCGGTGCCGCAGACCGATGGCGGGCGTCGGCTGTGGGAGCGCCGGCACATTGACCAGGCGGCGGAGCACCTCGACGTGATCGAAAGTTTCACGCCCGGCACCTGGCAGCACGTGCTGGAGGACACGCATCCCGGCCAGGACATTCGCGCCTTCCGCGAGGCCTGCGGCAACGCGCCCGATCTGCCGTCGAGCCACGCCTATTTCGTCCGCACGGTGACGCCGGGCGTGCCGGGCCTGGGCATCTACGCGATGGTGCACTACCGGCCCATGAGCAAGCTGGAACTGGCCGAGTGGCACCGGCTGATCGAACAGGCCCGAGGCCAGGCGGTGGCGGCATGACCCCCGGAAGCACAACAACTGCAACTGAGACGACAAGCATGTTGCTCGCCGCTCGCGAGGTCGCCATCGAGGCGGGCGCGACGAAGCGCCATCCGAAGATCAGCATCGTCGCATACACCGGCGGCGTGATGCGGGTGCCGGGTTGGGGCGATGTGGTCATTGACCTCGATGGCCTGGACGCCTCGGGCCAGGTGCCGCTGCTGGCCGATCACAACGCGACCGTTTCCGGCGCGGTCGGTCACGGCGAAGCCCGGGTGGTCGATGGTCGCCTGATCGTCACCGGCGTCATAAGCGGCGCGGGTGATGTGGCCAAGCAGATCGTGGAGATGACCACCGGCGGGTTCACGTTCCAGGCATCGGTCGGCGTCGAACCGGTCGAGAATGAGCGGATAGCGCCCGGAAGCAAGGTTGAAGTGAATGGTCGCACGTTGTCTTCGCAGCGTGGCTTCACGCTGGTGAAAGTCGGGCGGCTTCGAGAAATCAGCATCACGCCATTGGCGGCAGACGCCGGTACGAGCGTCGCCATCGCGGCATCCAAAAGGAAGGAGTCTTACATGACCGCAACACAGGATTCACGGGTGGACGAGCAAACGATTCAGGCGCAGGAGCGGCAGCGCATCAAGGACATCGACCGAATGTGTACCGGCGACTGGGGTCGTCGCAGCGAGCGTGTGGAGCAGATGCGTGCCCAGGCCATCGACGGAGAAATCTCCATCGAGGAGCTCCGGGAAGGATTGCTGCACCAGTTGCGGGCGAGCCGACCGGTCATCGGCGCTGGCGGTGGCAGCCAGCGCCCGACCGAGGGTCTGGTGATCCGCGCGGCTGCCGCCCGCAACATGGGCGTGCCGCCGAGGATTCTCGGCGAGCACTACGGGTTTGATACGGTCCACGAGGCATCGAGCAGTTGCTACGACGGCATGGGGCTGCATGCGATCATGCGGCAAGTGGTGCTGGCGGCGGGACGCAGCGTGCCGCACAACGCGACGGACCTGGTGCGAAGCGCCTTCGAGGTGAGTCGGGCGGTGCAGGCCTCGGGCACCTCGACGATGAGTCTGCCGGGCATCCTCAGCGATGCGGCGCACAAGGCGGCGTTGGCGGCGTATCACGCGGTGCCCACGGTGTGGTCGATGCTTGCGGCGACGACCTCGCTGACGAACTTCAAGCCGCACAAGCGGTATCGCATGACCGGCATCGGTCGCTTTGAGGAAGTCGGCAACGACGGCGAACTCAAGCACATCACGTTCAAGGAGACCGAGTACGAGAACCAGGCGCACACCGAGGGCGCGATTCTCGGCATCACCCGCCAGGACTTGATCGACGATGACATGGGCATGTTCCAGCAGTCGGCGCAGGCACTGGGACGGATGGGTGCCATCGCCGTGGAGCGTGCCGTGTTCGCACTGCTGCTGAGCAACCCCGATGGCTTCTTCTCCATCGCCAACGGCAATCTTCGCGCGGGAGCGGATTCGGCGTTCGGGCTGACCGGCGCGACGGAGGCCGAAAAGCTGTTCTGGCAGTTCACGGACAAGAACGGCGATCCGATCATGGTCAGCCCGGCAACGCTGCTGGTGCCGCCTTCGCTGGCGACGATGGCCCGACAGATGCTGAGCAGCACCGAACTGGTCGCCGGCTCGAACGAGAGCCAGCCCGAGGGCATGCAGCCCAACGCCAACCCGTTCCATCGGCGATTCAAACTTGCGGTCAGCCCGTGGTTGAGCAGCCAGAGCCTGAGCGGCTCGTCGGATGCGGGCTGGTATCTGTTCGCCGACCCGGAACAGGGCGTGGCGGCTATCGAGGTGGGTTTCGTCAACGGACGGCAGATGCCCATCATCGAGAGCAACGAGATGGACTTCGACAAGCTCGGCATGCAGTGGCGCGGCTACTTCGACTTCGGCGTGGCGATGCGTGAGCCGACCGGTGCCGTCCGCAGCGCCGGTGAGTAACGATGGCTTCGATGCGGGCGGCGGGATCATTTGCTCCTGCCCGCCGCCCGCTTTCTCCCCTCGGATTCATGCTCAGCCCGAATCCAGCGAGGTAACCATGTTTTTGTTGGATCAACCGTGCGCCGTGGACGGCTCAACTGAACGCGGTGCATTCACCGTCGAGTACGACGGCAAGCACTACGATCGGTTCTACGACGATGGTGCGTACTACCCCGGTCTTGGCGTCGATGAGACCGAGGCGATGCAAGCTGAGCGAGCGTTCCGCGACGCCTTCGTCGAAACCGCCCGGCGCATCACGCGCGAATGGCGCGATCTCGATGTGGACGCCATCGAAGCGGCGTGGAGCGCCCGCCAACGGGCGTTCGAGCAGGCGCGGGTTCTGATCCCATCGACCGCCTACTTCGCCATCACCGATCCAGGCATCCTCGAATGGATGGATTCCCAGCAGGTCGCATACCAGTTGGGGCACCGGCCCAAGGCATCGCGGCTGCGCGGTGTTCACCATGCGATGGTGTATGTGGATCAGGCGTGGCGTGATGCGGAGATGAGCGACGGGCATTGGGGCTTCTTTCTCGCGTTCGTGCTCACGCCGTGGCTGGACGCCATCGACACCTGGTCGGCTGCGCCACTCATGCTGGGACGGTGCCCAGCGCCGCCCCGTGCGCTCGATTGCCTGACAGACGATCAGCGACGCGCCCTGACCGGCCCGGTGCTCGCATGCGCCAACGTCGTGCCCCCTGAGGCCAACGTGGTGTACCCACGCTTCCGCAGCGTGGCCGACCTGGTGCGGGATCACCCGCGTCTGCATGAGCCGGTCATCCACGGGCTGCTGCGCGAGGGCGAGACGATGAACGTGATCGCCAGCCCGAAGATGGGCAAGAGCTGGTTGGTGACCGATCTGGCCATCTCGGTGGCGACCGGTCGGTCGTGGCTGGGCTGCTACGACACGCAGCAGGGCGATGTGCTGATCCTGGACAACGAACTGCACGGCACGACGACCGCCAATCGCATTCCCAAGGTAGCGGGCGCTCGTGGTGTGAACATGGCCGACTTCGACCGCCGGTTGTTCGTCGAGAACCTGCGAGGTCGGCTGGTAGATATCGAGGCGCTCGAGCGATATTTCGCGGCCATCGATCCCGGTCGGTTCAAGGTGGTCATCCTCGATGCGTTCTACCGGTTCATGCCCTGCGGCAGCGACGAGAACGACAACGCGGGCATGGCGGCGGTCTACAACCGCATCGACCGCTATGCCCACCATCTTGGCGCTGCCTTCATCCTCATCCACCACACCACCAAGGGCAGCCAGTCTGACAAGTCGGTCACCGATGTGGGAGCCGGTGCGGGCAGCCAGTCCCGAGCAGCCGACGCGCACCTGATCCTACGCCCGCACGCCGAAGACAACGTCGTCGTGCTCGACGCCGCCGTGCGGTCGTGGGCACCGATTATGCCGCGATGCCTGCGGTGGGAGTTCCCGGTCTATGACTACGACGACACGCTCGACCCGATCCATCTCAAGCGAGACGGGCGTCGTCGGCCGTGGAAGCAAAAGCCCGACCAGGACAAGCCCAAGGAGCCGCAGTGGACACCGGAGCGCCTGGTCGAGCGATTCGTGTCCGATGAACCGGTCGAGCGCGACATGGTGATCGTCGCGGCGATGAGCGAGGGCCTGTCCCGCAGCAAGGCGAAGCTGATGCTCAGCGCCGCCGAAGGCAAAGGACTGATCCACCCGTGGCGCTTCGGAGCCAATCGCAAGGTCAAGATCGCCACCATCGAACAGCCCGCCGACGAGGATGAAACCGGTGAATGATCTCTCTGTGTGTGTGCGCGCGACCCCCCTTATACCCCCCAGCGGTCGCTTGGCAGCGACCCGCTGGGTGGGCGCATGCAAACTCGCGCGCACACACAGACGCATAGGTACTCCGCCGCGAACGCTTCTTCCTGATGGCGGCGGAACCAGTCGCGGACTTGGACAGAGTTTGTTGTGAAGCGCGCACCTTCTGCCGTAACGCGCTGACGCCCATGGAGGCCACGGATGGCCACGATCATGACCCGCGAAATCCTACTGATGGTCACCTGGCAGCGCTGTGGCGACCATCGCGGCTGCTACCGGCGACGGTGTGTGATGTGCGGCACCGTGTTCTACGCCGGGCGTCCCGAGGCAAGGTATTGCCGCCCGGCCTGTCGCCAACGGGCCTATCGCAACCGGCTTCGCGCCGCGCTTCATCTCGATCCCATGTGAAAGGACTCACACGGATGGTTGCTCTTTGCGAACCACATACCCGGAATCGTCGCCATGGCCGCAGCAAGTCTTCGCCTCGATCCGCCAGATTCGCCCCGGATGGCGACCTTCGGGATTCGACTGGATGTTCGGCCCGAAACGAGGAACATGAAGCTGGTCCGGCGCGGCAGCAGTTCCGGCAGCGGCCGTTGTCGATGGCGTGGATTCCCGACGACCTGCTGGCCGAGACCATCGAACTCTGGTCGGAGTCGTATGGCCGACCGATCAGCGAAGACGAGGCCGTGGAGATTCTCATGAACGTCAAACGAATGGGCGAGTTGCTGATCCGCATGCGAAGGGAGGCCAACTGATGAACGTCGTGGCCTGGGCACGAGTGTCTTCCCGCGAACAGCGCGAGGGCTATTCCATCGACGCGCAGATCCGAGCGATGCGCGAGAAGGCAGCGAAGGCGGGCTGGACCATCGTCCGCGAGTTCGTCGTCGCCGAGTCGGCCAAGCGCGGTGCTGATCGTGTGGCGTTCAACCGGATGTTCAAGTGGGTCAAGGCCAACGCCAAGCGCGAGAAGATCAACGCCATCTTCGCGCACAAGCTGGATCGCGTCTGCCGCAACATGCGGGACGCGGTTCGGCTTCAGGAACTGGAAGACACATGCGGCGTGCAGCTCACCTTCGTCGAGAACCAATTCGGTCCAGGTGCAGCGGGCGCTCTGTCGTTCAACGTGATGGCCGCGGTGGCGCAGTACTACTCGGACAACCTGCGCACCGAGGTCATCAAGGGCATGGACGAGAAGGTCAAGCAGGGCTGGCCGACGGGCCTCGCGCCGTATGGCTACCTCAACGTCGATGATCGTAACGAGCCGGTCGTGCCGCACCCGGAGAAATCGAAGACGGTCGTTCGCATCTTCGAGCTCTACGCCAGCAGTCGCTTCACCTTCAAGAGCTTGGCCGACCAGCTCGGCGCTGAAGGCCACACGTATCGTCCCAGCCAGCCGCGATTCCATCGCACGGCCCTATCATACATCCTCAACAACCGGTTCTACATCGGCGAACTCGATCGCAACGGGCAGGTCTTCAAGGGACGCTACCGCCTGCTGATCGACCGCAGGATGTTCGACACATGCCAGGACATCCTTCACGGCCGCAACCGTCGAACCGGCAACCCGGACATCGCGTTCTCGGGCGGCTTGCTCCGTTGCGCCTGTTGCGACTTCGCCATGACCGGCGAATTGATCCGCCGCAAGCTCAAGGGCGGTGGGCACAACACGCACGTCTACTATCGCTGCGGCAACAACCATCCCGACCCCGGGAGTGGCCACCCGAAGATTCGATGGCGTGAAAGCAAGATCGAAGCGGCCATCGTGAAAGAACTGGATGCGGTCAGGCTACCGGAACGACATGCGCGATGGTTCCGCAGCGCGCTGGAGGCCAGTTTCAGCGACATCGGCACAGTCCAGACCGAGCAGCGGCGCGTGATGGCCAAGCGCCGCACCGAACTGGTCAACATGCAAGACCGGCTGCTCAACGCCTACCTTGCCGGTTCCATCGATGAACAGACGTTCCAGATCAAGTCGCACGACCTCAAGACCCAACTCGAAGAAGTGGAACGCCAGCTCGATGAGGCCGACAAGTTCGACCCCGCCTGCGGCGAAGCGGCGCTGGCGACCTTCGACTTCAGCCAGAACCTGGCCGAGCTGTGGCGAGGTTCAAACTCGGCGGGCAAACGGGAGCTGCTGGATGTGGTCAGTTTGAACCGTAAGGTGAGCGACGTAAGTCTAGTGTTGACAAAAAGAAAGCCGTTCGACTTTCTAGTCGAACGGCCCTTTTTGAAGAAAAGTCGGGGCGACAGGATTTGAACCTGCGACCTCTTCACCCCCAGTGAAGCGCGCTACCAAGCTGCGCTACGCCCCGTGGCGGACCATTGTAGAGCCGGGTTGGAATATCAGCAAGATATGCGCCGGGTTCCGTTCGCCGCGCTAGAATTAAGAGAGTGAAAAAATTTGTCCTATCCGTAGCATTCGACCGATTCTTAAAAGGTGATGTTCATGTCTGATGCCAAGGCATGCGATTGGACTGGGCAATCCTGCAAGCCCTGCGAAGGCGGCGTCGATCCCCTGAAGCCCCGGCAGGCAGAGCAGCGGCTTGAGCAACTGCCCGGCTGGCAACGCAACGATGCGACGATCGCAAAGCAATTCGAGTTCAAGGATCACCATCATGCGATGGCGTTCGTCAACGCCGTCGCTTGGATTTCTCACGCGGAAAATCACCATCCCGAGATGGTGGTGGGCTACAATACGGTCAACGTCAGTTACACCACGCACGCGATTGGTGGATTGAGCGACAACGATTTCATTTGTGCCGCGAAGGTTGACGCTTTACTGCCGTAACCGCCGCGACACAGGCCGCCGCCGTCAGCCGCCATGTCACACCCGGCTGGACCGCACGGCATGTCAGTACCGGGCTACCGGGGGGTACCCGTCGCCAATCCCGTCCGTGTGAACGGTGTTGGCATTGACAGTTCTGTCATGGAGGAAGCATTTCCGTCTGCGCGCTTCGATGCGCTGCGCTCGCTCAGGACCCGCGAGGCGGGCTGTGTTATCGCAACGCGTTGTTGAGTTGGCGGAAGTAGCGGAAGAGATCCGGTTGCTGGCGACGAAAGTCCATCTCGTTACGGAACTCGTACGTCAACACGTTGTCCCGCGCGGTGATGGTCACGCGGATGCGCCCGTCGGCGATCACGCTGAACTCACGCCGTACCGACGTGGCCTTTTTCTCGTCGGATTGAATGTCATCTTTGGTGACCGATGTGGATGAAGGCCGAGTCGCTTCCAGTTCCGTCAGCAGGGTCAGGCCGTCCATCAGACCCTGATCGGTGGCCAGTTCGCTGTCGTAAATGCGATGGCCGAGCGGATCGTCGGTCATGAAATGTTCGATGTCGTTGTAGGTGCGGGTGATGGCGTTCAGGCCGGTCCGGTCGCTATCGTGGTAACGGCGAACGATGTATTTACCCGAGAGGTCCCGCGTGATCTCGATGACCTGTCCGTCCTGATGGACGCGGACGCGCGAGGCCACGGCCGGTTGATCGGACGCCCACCGACGGATGCGCTCGCGCACGTCCGGCGGCATCCGGGCAATCACTTCGGCGCGGTTGGCCTCGGTAATCGGTTCGCCCACCCAACGTCGATCGCTGGTGCGCTGGTAGATTTCGCCCTCCACCTTCACGCGATCGGTTTCCACGCGCCCGGCGGTGGGGGCGTATTTGTATTGCACGTTGGCATCGCGTTGCGGCGGTGTGGCCAGCGTGACGGGAATGGTTCGCAGCCGCCCCTGCTGAAACGCGATCAGTTGAAGCTTCTGCCCCGCCTTGTATTCGGCCAGCTTTTCCACGAAACCGGACAGTTCATCCGTGACCGGCCGGCCGTCGATTGCCACGATCACATCGTACCGTTGGAATCCGGCTCGATCGGCCGGGCTGCCGACGATCAGGTTGGTCACCATCACGCCACGGCCGTAGATCGCATTGGCTTTCCCCTGATCGCGCTGCAGATGCGCAACCACGGCCTGGGGCACCGGCACCAGCCGCAGGCCCAGCCAACCCGGTGGTTTGGCGGATTCCACTTTTGCGGCGGTGGATTCCACCGACGGTCCGGAGCTCTGCGCCATAACCGTCGACGCGCCCATCGCCATACAGGTCGCCAGAATCAATCCTCTTGATTGCAGGAAATGTCGAACACGAGAAGCGTACACGTTACAGCTCCTCTCCGAGCGCCTGGCGCTCGGTGATCTGTCGTTCCAGTTCCAACAGGTAGAGCCGTTCGTTTTCTTCGTCATAGATACCCAGTGAACGGCGGTGGGTTTGCCGTTGCTGGTGGGCGGGCGTTTCGATCAGCGGGCGCGGTTCTTGGTAATCCGCGGTTTGCACCGAGGCGGCCGCTTCGTACCAGCCGAACTCCATGTCGATCGCCACCGCTTCACGGGAGCCGATCGACCCGCCTCCGCCGACGGCCAAACCACCGGTGACCGGGGCCGAATGGGATTGCGGCTTGGCGGTCAATTCGACCACCGTCCAGATCGCGACCATCAACAGCACGGCGGCCGCCACCGCCCAACCGCTGGTCACCTTTCCGGCCCAGTCGATACGGCACTTGCGCGGCAGGTCGCAAGTTGGGCGGGCCGGTTGTTCCAACAACCACTGCATGGCCCCGGCCGCCTGCTCGTCCAACTCGGCATACTCATCGTGCAACTGACGCGCCGTGGGATTGCGCAACAACTCGCGGGTCAGTTCCACCTGCTCGTCGGCCGGCAGTTCGCCGTCCAACAGAAGGCAAATTTGCCTTTCCAGGTGGTTGGGTTGGGGCGGTATGGTTTGCTGGTTCTTCATCGGTCATCCGAGTTTGTTTACCAGGTTTTCTTTGAGCATGCGCCTGGCCCGCACCAGGCGGGTGCCGACCGTATCGATCGGCAGGTCCAGTGTCTCGGCGATCTGCTTGTAGCTCCACTGTTCGACGTGCCGCATGACGAATGGCTCGCGGTAGATCGCCGGCATTTTATCGATGGCCGCGAGCACCTTGGCGTGTACTTCCTTGGCCATCGTGGTTTGCAGTGGATTAACGCCCGAGTCCAGCTTCCCGCGTTTTTCCTGCGTCAGGCGCTGCCAGAGGTTGCGTCGGCGCTGGTGGCGACGACCCATATCGATCGAGGCGTTCCGGGCCATCCGATACAGCCAATGCTTCCACCGCCGCGCATCCTCCAGTGAGCCGATCCGCTGCCAGACGTTCATCCACACCCGCTGCATCACATCGTCGATCTGAGGGCTGTTGCCCAGCACCGAGTAGACCACACCGCGCACCCAGCGCTCCTGTCGCTGGATGAACTCCCCGAGGACCTGTTCGTCCCCGGCCTGGAGCGCTTCGACCAGAAGCACATCCTGGTCGTAATCGGGCTGGCTCTGTGGGTAGCCCATGTCGTCGTCCATGGTAGAGACGCTCGCGGTGGGGGTTTCTGACAACCAGCGGGGTCAAACCGCAAGATTCTAACGAATTTAATGCCCCAAGAGCTACAGGATATGCAAGAAATGCAAAAAACCCCGATTTCGGAGTCCCTGAAGCGGGTAAAACTTGGCCGGCAGCCCCGAACCGGCAACTGGAAGCTGGAAATGGGTATATTGGACCCTGCTGATCAAGCTGCGGGCCATATACAACCAGGTCTTCCAATGGGCCATGTTCTTGTATTCCCGTTTTTTGTGTCAGATCGGGATACGACCGGTGCCTTGACGGCCTTCGATAACGTCGGCGTTGCGGACGCCACGTTGGAAACCACCGGGGGGTGGTGTCGGCTCCGCGACGTTCTCCGGCACCGTCAAGAAGTTCGGTGGCGGCGGCCCGGTGATGATGATCCGTCGTCGCCGCAGGGCGTAAGTGAACTTGACCGGCCGATCGTCACGATGCGCTTGCGTTGAGTAGCGCGGCTTGCGTTTCGTGCATGCGGTAAAACCTGAGCCAACTCGCCGCGATCTTTCTCGCGGCTTTTTTAACGCTACAATGGCGTGCCATGAAAAGCCGTCGTCGCGTTATTGTCCTGTTGGTTCTCATTCATCTGCTTTCCGCATGCGCTGGGTCCAAGCTGAAAACCACCGTATCCGTTGACCCCGATTATCGCGTGGTGAATGTGAAGGGCTGGGCATTGCACATTCACAACGAATACCTGAACGGTGATCGCGGTGTGCTCGACAATGCGCTGGACAACGCGGCGATCCAACTCGGCCACATTGAGACGCTGCTCCCGGCCAACGCCGTAACCGAGCTGAAGCGCGTGCCGATCTGGATCACCCCGCCGGGCAAGCGGACGGCCGAATATCACTGGGAGCGGAGTTGGCTGATCGAGCACGGTCGCAACCCGGAAATGGTCCGCAGTGTGCAGATCACCGATATCACCATCCTCGACCGGACACGTCCCGCCGGGCCGTGGGTCTTGATGCATGAAATGGCCCATGCTTACCACGATCGCGTATTGACTGACGAAGACGACAAGGCCGTCAAGGCCGCGTGGGATCAGGCCCTGGCCGAGGGCAAGTATCGCAACGTGTTGCACCTGAACAGGCACCGCCGGGAAACGCGCGTCGATGCCTACGCCGCCACCCGCTATAAGGAATACTTCGCCGAATGCGTCGAGGCCTATTTCGGCGTGAATGATTTTTATCCGTTCGTGCGTCCCGAGTTGCGTGAATACGACCCGCAAATCTACGCCATCATCAAGCAGGTGTACGGCGACACCGACGACTAGAACCGATCAGCCCCGGCTCTGTTCCGCTCCCGCCGCTTCCATATCGATGTTGTGTTCCCTGCGGGGATCGATGCGCAAGTAGCGCGAGAGGATCGGCACGAGGATGTAGATCGGAATTGTATCCAGCAGGGCGGCGATGAATTTAAACGCATAGCCCGTCATGATGAACAGCATCAACTGGCCCCAGACGCCCCGGCTTTCATCGATCGGCAGGGCGTGGGCATAGAAGTAGGTAATCAGGATGACCGCGGTGGTATCGACGAGCTGGCTGATCATCGTCGAGCCGTTGTTGCGCAGCCAGAGGTATTTGCCGCGCGTCAGCCGTTTCCAGAAGTGGAAGACATAGACATCGACGAACTGGGCGGCGAGGTAGGCGATCATCGATGCCGCCACCGCCCCGAAGGTCAACATGCGCACCTGCATGAAGGTCCAGCCGGTTTCGAGATAGGTCTGCTTCTCGGCATCCCACACCGGCGGCGGGGGCATGCCGGTGCTCGGTTCGTTGGGAATGAAACCCGGCAGCAGGCCGCCGATCCACAGGATCAACACCACCCACAGGTTCAGCAGGAAGCCGATGAAGACGACGAAGCCGGCGCGACGCCGGCCGTAGAACTCGCTGATCAGGTCGGTGCAGAGGAAGGTGAGCGGATAGGGCAACACGCCCACGGCCACCGCGAAGGTCCAGTCCGACAGAGCGTTCGCCGTGCCCCATTGCCAGATCCATGGCCCGCCTTCTTCCAGCGGGCCGTACGAACCGATCACCAGGAACCGGCTGATGCCCAGGATGTTGAGCATGGTCAGAGTGCCCAGGAACAGCCCGGCGAGGATGAGGAAGACGCGCTCACGCCGTTCATGCAACCGGGCATTGGTGAAAGCGTAAGGCAGATCGGGCATGTCGAAGTCTAGAACCGGGCCTGGAAGGGATCAAAAAAATCGCTTCACAGACCGATAACCCGATGATACAATGGAGCTGACCACTGGATGGTTGACGGTCTGCGCATCATTGACCGAGAGAGGGAGCGGCTCGGCGATGATAAAACTTCAACTTCACAGCATGGCTTGGGTCTGCACGGTGTGCATGGGCGTCATGTGCGCCGCCGACGCGCGCGGGGGCGTGGAGCAGGATCAACTGAATAAAAATTTCATTGCTTCGCAGGACATTACGCTCAACGACAAGTGGGAAAATACGGCCATTGGAAACGAGTTGAATTGGAGTTTTGACACGGCGCTCTCGCCCGGCACGGTAACGGATGCGACCGTCCCCGGCATCACCGCCGCGTATGCGTTTCCCGCCGCTTTGGGCGAGGCCGGTGACTACCGTCATTTTGCCGGCGACGATGTCACGTTTGAACTGTGGTTCAAACCGGACGGTCTGTCCGGCGATCATGTGCTTTTTGAAACCGGCGGGGATGGCAGCGGGACCGTATTCAAACTCAACGGCAACGCACTGACCTTCCGCGCCCAGGAGTCGACCACGGCTGGTGAGTTTGCCCAAGTCAGTAAAACCAACATCGACGCCGACTGGCAGCAGGTGGTTGGCGTGATCGAATTGAATGTCGGCATCACGCTCTATCACAATGGCCAATTTGTCGATTCCGCCGCCGCTTCCGACATGGATGCGTGGGTTGGTTTCAACGATTCGGGGCTCGGCCGGGTCATCGGTACGGTTGCGGGCGGTGGCGGTTTCACGGGCTTCGATGGTCAGATCGCCATTATGCGCTTCTACACCAAGGCGCTGGATGCGGACATGGTGCAAGACAACTACCTGGCCATTATCCCTGAACCGATCTCGTTGATCCTTCCGCTTGTTGGTGTGCTGGGACTGCGCCGTCGCAAGAGAGGAACGGCGTGGGAATGCGGGCGAGAGGACTCGAACCTCCACGGGTGTTACCCCACCAGAACCTAAATCTGGCGCGTCTACCAATTCCGCCACGCCCGCGTGGCAGCGTTCGCAGTATATTTCCTATCGGTTCATCCGCCCAACCGTCCACGGCCCATTGTCATGGAACGGTCCGTGTTCGGATCGGATGACTTGACTGGTCTTGGTGTGACTATAATATAAGCCGTTTCCGCCTCCCTAGCTCAATTGGTAGAGCAGCTGACTCTTAACTAGACCGGTGTAAAGGACGAAGCGACTGAAAAACAAGGGACCTCGCCAGAAGAAACGGTCCCGGAAACGGCAAGAGAAACGGTATCCGCCTCCTTAGCTCAATTGGCAGAGCAAGTGACTCTTAATCACTGGGTTCTAGGTTCGAGTCCTAGAGGAGGCATTCGACGACGCGGCGCTCGCCGCGTTTTTCTTTGCGCGGACCGTAAAAAATTCTGCGCGCCCAGATTCGACAAAGAGCCCACTAGGAGACAAGCCGGACTCCTCTCTTACGGCGCGGGCGCTCCGCGCGGCGTTTGCATCTCGGCATTCGCGGTGCATAGTTGGGGCGACAACCAGCCGCAGGGTCGAGAAGTTCCAGATTCGCGTTAAACACTGGTACCAGACCAGTCGCGGCCGTTTCCAGCGGCCATCGGATAGAATTAGAAGGACACCCGCCGTTGGGCGTCCGACATAAACTGGCGGCGAAACACCAATCCCGCGCCGCCGGTCGAACCCATCCCCGCCCAAAGGGACTGTACCGGGCGTCTTCGACGCGGCCTGGCAGATAACCTTCGGAGAAGTAAGGCGGATCAAGCAACCCCTCGGGGTCGCCTGGTCCGCGTTGTCGTTTATGCGCCGGACCGCGGCGTCCCCGAGCAGCGAGGACGCCCCGCATGGCCGACATCGACTACCCCCAACTCGCCCGCGCGATAGCCGACGAGCTACGCCGCGACCCCATCGTCCCGCAGTGGCTCAGCCCCGCGCAGGTCACCGTCTACACCGGCATCCCCGAGAAGACACTGGCCCAGTACCGCCGCGAGTCCACCGGCCCGGCGTATAGCCGAGTCGGTCGCCACGTGCGCTACCGCGTCGCCGACGTCGACAACTGGCTGCGGGAGCGGCGACCATGAGCGACCTCTACCCCGCTCCCGAACTGCTCACCACCGAGCAGCTACGCAACTTCGTCATCGCCCAGCGGTACCCGGACCTGCTGGTCCCGCTGGGCCTCGTCCACGCGCCCCCCTACCTCCTGTCGGACTACCGGGCCACGCCGTGCGAGCTGCACGGCATGCTCGACCCCGACGTGGAGCCGCCGAGCACCGAGCCGCTAGACGTCGTCCGTCACCTCAACGAGCACTACTTCTGGACCCGCGGGTCCGGCCTCAGCGAGGGCTTGCAACTCTGGACGCTCGACACGCTGGGCCGGGCGAAGCACCCGGTGCTGTACCCCGCCTACCGCGAGGACTTCATCGAGTGCTACGGCAAGGCCACCTGGAACTTCTTCCAGATCAGCCCGCACCGCCGCTACTTCGAGCGGGTCTGCCTCACGCCGATGGTCGAGAGCACGCGCGTCTTCCACAAGGTCGGGGAGGACGCCGAATGAGACTCTCCTTCCGCTCATGGGTCCTACAGGCGCCCGAGTCCGACGATGCGCGAGGCTGCATCCTCACCGACCTGCGCATGAAGGCCGAGCGCAACCAGTTGGACCAGCCCAAGGATGACGGTGCCCTGCGCGACGTCGCCCGCGACCTATATCCCCGCAACTTTCAGGTTCTGCGCGCTGCGACTGAGCTTTGGAACGAATACCGAGAGGCGGTGCGGGTATGACAGACCTATTCGACGCCGCCGAGGTCAACCGCTTCCTCGACACCTACCCGCACCCCGACGGCCGTGTATTGCTGGTCGCCATCCACCCGGACACCGGGGAGATCACCGCCGCGTCGTACGACCTGCCTGCGCAGGTTGACCGCGCTGTCCTCTGGATCAGCGACCGCAACGAGCGCGACGGCTGCAACCTGTACTGGACCGTCAACGCCACCCGCGAGCCGATGGGCAAGAAGCCCTTGGCGGCGGACATATCGGCGATGCACGCGCTGTACGTCGATATCGACCCCCGCGTGGGCGAAGACTTCGGCGACGAACGTGTCCGTATCCTCGGCCTGCTGGACGACTCGCCGCCGGGCGTGCCCGGCCCGCCCAGTCTCGTCATCGACTCGGGCGGCGGCTTCCAGTTCTTCTGGGCGCTGCGCGAACCGGTGCCTGTGGCGGACCCCGAAGACGCCAAGAGGTACAACCAGTTCCTCGAACTGGCCTACGGCGCGGACAGTTGCCACAACATCGACCGCATCCTTCGCCTGCCGGGCACGATCAACTGGCCGAACCCGAAGAAGCGGGACAAGGGGCGGCAGCCCGCCACGGCGCGGGTCGTCCGGTACGACCCCGAGGTGACCTACGACATCGCCGACTTCCAACAGGCCCCGGCCGTCGCCAAGGCCGAGAAGCGCGAGGCCCAGGTGGACGCGGCGGTCGTCGAGCGCGTCGAGAACGTCGCGGACGACCCGCGCTTCGCCGACGCCAGCGACCTGTGCAAGGTCGTTATCGTACAGGGCACCGACCCCGACGCCCCGACCCGGTTCCCGTCGCGGTCGGAGGCTCTGTTCTTCGTGTGCTGCGAACTGGTGAGGGCCGGACTGGACGACCAGACCGTCTACGCCGTCATCACCGACCCCGGCTTCGACATCAGCGCGTCGGTGCTGGACAAGC
This sequence comes from Phycisphaeraceae bacterium, assembly GCA_028277685.1. GTDB lineage: Bacteria > Planctomycetota > Phycisphaerae > Phycisphaerales > Zrk34 > JANQFT01. The sequence continues at coordinate 1,535 of JANQFT010000525.1, read as the reverse complement.
CCGACCCGGAGAAGTACGCCCGCCGCCAGATCGAGCGGGCGCGGGAAAATGCTGTCGATCCTCACCTACGCGAGATGAACGACCGGCACGCGGTCATCAACGCCCCCAACGTGGGGGTGCTTTGCTGGGTGCCGAGCGAGATCGACGACGGCCGCGAGGTCGCGGTGCTGCAATCGTTCGGGGACTTCCGCAATCGCTACTGCAACCGCCGCGTCGTCGGCGGCGAGGACGCGAACGGCAACCCCCGCTCCGTCCCCCTGGGCAAGTGGTGGCTGGAAAACGCCCACCGCCGCACCTATGACGGCATGCGGTTCCGGCCCGACCTCCCGCCGGACGGCCGCGTCGAGGGGGACTACCTCAACCTGTGGCGCGGGCTGGGCGTGGACGCCGCGCCGGGTGACTGGTCACTGATGCGCCGCCACATCCACGAGGTGCTGGCCGGTGGTGATCGCGACCACGCCGAGTACATCATCCGGTGGAGCGCGTGGGCCGTGCAGAACCCGGCGCGGCCCGCAGAGGTCGCGCTCGTGTTCCGCGGCGGCAAGGGTGTGGGCAAGGGCCTGTTCGGCCGGGCGATGCGCCGCATCTTCGGCCAGCACGGCATGCAGATCGCATCCTCCGGGCACCTAACCGGGCGCTTCAACGACCACCTGCGCGACTGCTGCCTGCTGTTCGCCGACGAGGCCGTCGCGCCAGACGACCACCGGGCCGACGCCCGGCTCAAGAGCCTCATCACCGAGCCGGAGATCGTCATCGAGGGCAAGGGCGAGAAGATCGTCAAGACGCCCAACCGCCTGCACATCATCATGGCGAGCAACGAGGAGCACGTCGTCCGCGCCACCAAGGACGAGCGGCGGTACGCGGTGTTCAACGTGTCCGCGGCCCGGCGCGGCGACCGCGATTACTTCGGCGCGGTGATGGCCCAGATGGAGGCGGGCGGCTACGCGGCCATGCTCCACGACCTGCGGGGCGAGGTGCTGGGAGACTGGCACCCGCGGTGGAGCATCCCGCAGACCGAGGCGCTGGCCGACCAGCAGGACCGCACGCGGGCCGACCCGTGGCTCGACTTCCTCGGCGAGCGGCTGGGCGACGGGCCGGGCAAGGTCCGGGCCGAGGACGTGTGGGCCGCGCTGGGGTTCGAGGACGCCTCGCGCCGCACGCAGGAGCACAACAACCGGCTGGGCAGGGCCATGCAGGCGATGGGCTTCGAGCGGCGGAAGCGGCGCTTCGGCTCTGACCCGGAGTACGCCTACGTCCGGGGCGACGGTGCCGAGCGGCTCTACCCCAACGGCAACGGGGAGGTGCTGTGATGACGTACCCCCGCGTACCCCGTGGCGTTCCCTCGTACGGTGGGCCGCGAAACTGCGCTGCTGCTCGACCGTTCCGCGAATCTGGGCGGTGCGTACCCCCCGTTCTCTGCGTTCCCCCTAGGTGGTTACTGGCCCAGGCCCCGCGCCCAGGGGGTAGTGCTGCGGCGGCGGTGTCTCTACCTGTAACTCTATTCAAGGGGGTACGGGGAGAACGGTTAGTAAAGT
>JANQFT010000234.1 GCA_028277685.1 Phycisphaeraceae bacterium | reverse complement strand
GGGTAAAGACAACGCGCGCGACAGCGTCGCCATTTGGCCCGCCCCACCACAGGATGTCGACCGCATGAGCGTATTCGTCGGTGGCCTTAGTGGCGAAACCCAGGCCGTCATCGATCCCGCATCCGGCAAGAAGGTGATCGTCCGAAAAACGCTGATGCTCAACTTCACCACCCCCGGCGACCAGGCCTCCCTGTCCGCCAAACCCGTCCTCGGTGCCGGCATGACCTGGGTGATGCGCTAAACATCTTCTAATCCGAAACACCATCATCCTCCCCCTCTCGCTTGCGGCTTGAACGAATCATAGCTGCGGCGTCCGCGCCGCAGTTCGGGTGCCGCCGCGGACGGTCAAGCCATGGCACCCGGCATGTCACGTTGCGCGCCAATACCTCACCGCTGATGCTCCGGACTATGAAACCCCGCGCGGCAGCCGGCTTCCCATGCATCCGGTAAGTTACCATGTGCGGGAATGCCACCCGCATCCTTCAACATCCGCGCCAGGTGCAAACAGTTCCACACCAGGAACGTCGTGTTGCGATTCGTAAAATCATTCTCCGGCCCGCCCGAGCCTTCATCCATGTAACTGGGGCCAGGCCCCGCCTCGCCCATCCAACCCGCATCCGCCTGCGGTGGGATCGTGTACCCAATGTGCGACAGGCTGAACAAAATATTCATCGCGCAGTGTTTCACGCCGTCTTCGTTTCCGGTGATCAGGCAGGCGCCCACCTTGCCGTAGTCGCGGTATTGGCCCTTGTCATTGAACTGGTGCGTGTAGCCGTACATCCGTTCGAGCGTGCGACTGCACACCGAACTCTTTTCACCCAGCCACACGCTCGTGCCTAGAATCAGAATATCGCACGCATCAATCTCCGCCTGAATCTGGGGCCAGTCATCGCGGTCCCACTCATCGGTCTCGGACATATCCAACCCAAGCCCAGCCGGCACCACGTAATCCACCGGACGAATGAGTTTGATCTGTGTCACCCCTGCCGCCCGAAAGATGCTTTCCGCCACGCGGATCAAACCCTCGGTATGCGACATGATCGGATTGCGACTCAACGTGCAGTTCAGGAACAACACCTTTAAATCGTCATACTTCGCCGGCGCCACGCTGCACAGCGATTCGGTCATCTTCTTCAGTTGATCGGACATGATTCACACCTGTGTGGTTCGAGCATTCTTGTCAATAATCACGAAGGGCGCAAAGTCACAAAGGCACGGAGGAAGCGTTGTGTGCGCTGAGCAAGTTGATCACACACGAATTTAACTTTGTGTCTTCGCGCCTTTACGCCCTTTGTGATTGCCTCGCGCTCACCCGCGGTCGTAATAGAACCGTTCGTGAACGATCTTCCCATCGCGCCAGTGCGCCACGACCACCTGCTCCACGTGATACGTCTTGCCATCCTTGCCCACCCAGTCCATCACGTTCTCATACAGGGAAAAGTCGTCACCACTGGCCACGCGGTCGGCCTGGAAATTCTTGAACTCCGCCACCGAATCGACGAACTGCTGTTCACGCTCGAGGTTCGCCGCCAGGCCCTCCGTCTTGCCGTACATGGGTTCTTCCATCACCACATCGTCAGCATAGAACTCGCGCATCGCGTCCATGATGCGACCGGTTTTCACGTAATCCAGTAACTCGTTAATGCGTACATGATCTGCCATGGCTTGGTCTCCTGGTCAAGTGCCCCCATGACAAAACATCTTAGGCCGCGCTATACCCCCTCTCCCCCCGATTTGCTCTCCGTCAGGGTGACAAATGCCACCCGATGCGCGCCCAGATGCGGCGCGGCACCCCTATATGGGGGCGCGTTGTTTTACCACACATGCCCGCAAGGGGAGAGGTTTAGTACGCCCCCTGATACGCGATGATGCGCACACCAAGGGCTTGTAAGTCGTTATTTGAAAAATAAATACGAATCCACATCCGGGCAGATACGGACTGTCAGACCCAGTAACCCGCATCGTGCGCGCAAGCATAGTCTAACACTGGCTTTGCGGCGCAAAATACTTCCGGGGCGAGGGGGTGATCCCGATCAGCTTACTGGTTGTGCTGGTCGGTTTGCTGATGTGGCATCGGGTGTATCGGCGGCGGATGGCTGAACGTGCCTGGGGAGTTGTTGTCGTTTGAAGAAGCGCCAGATTTCGTCCGTGGCGATAAACCTGCTGCTGTTCTTGCCTGTCACTTGGGTGTTACCAAGCCTGCCCTTCCCACCGGGCCAGTGATGGCCGTGGTCAGTGAGGGTGATCAACACCACACGCAACTCACCGAACTCATTGCGATATTCACGTCGGGTGGTGTTCCGTGGTGCGACCACATCGTTTGCGGCAGCCTGATGAAGTTTGCCCCAGCGGTCGATCATGTCGGCGACTTTGGGTTTGGTGCCGAAGCTGGCGCGGCCGATGAAAATCTCACCGCCGTTGATGGGGTTCAACGGGTCGGCATCACCGGTGATGTACATCAAAGGCACCGCGCGTTTGGGCTTCACTTCGGACAACCAGTCACTTCCTGCCACCGGGGCGGCGGCGGCAACACGATGCGGCAATTCACGGGCAACGCGAAACGCCATGCTCGCGCCGTTACTGAAGCCAGTGATGTAGATGCGACGCGAATCGATGTTCAATCGGCGCGGCAGATCATCCACGATCGCGGCAAAGAACTTCACATCATCCACGTTCTGGGCAACCGCGGCGAGACGCTGGCGCTTCGATCCATCGTTCCAGGTTTGCGGATTACCGATGAAGCGGCCGGTGCGATCGGCTTTGGGCGGCGTGCCTTCAGGTGCAATGACAATGAACGTTTCGCGGTTGGCTTTGGTCGCCCAGCCATAGTCGAACAGTGCGGGCGAAGCTTTGCCCCCGCCGCCGTGGCAAAGGATGACCACCGGCGTGGGCATCTTACTGTTGTACCGGGTTGGAACGTAAACGATGTACTGTCGGGCGCGTTGATCGACTTGGATGTCGATGGTGTGCTTGCCTGTGCTGAGGGCAACCGGCGAATCGGCTGGTTCAGCAAACGCGCTGGAAAGGCACATGCAGATGATCAAGAGAAATAGATGATGTCGCACAGTATTCATGCATGGTCTCCTTGCCTTCGGGGGACACCCGCGTCCGGGAGGGCGAGGCTCCTGCGGGTGCCACGGACAGCGAAGCGAAGCGAAGTCGTCCGTGTCCTCCGGCAAGTGGCCAACGAGCCGCGCGCGTGAGCAAGCGGTCGGCCCCCGCACGGAGCAGGACGGCATTTCATACGGCCCGATGACCGCTCCGTCACCGTCGCGGCTCGTCAAGGCAGCGCCGTAGGTCGGGGCAGGCCCCGACATCACCAACATCGTGGGAACACGTCGGGGCAGGCCCCGACCTACGTGCTTCGCCCTCCCACGCTTACTTCCGAGTGATGCAGTACATGGCCTTCAGCGTGCGCAGGTACATGCGATCACCCAGGACAACGGGGGATGAGCGGAACTTATCGAGTCGGTTGGTGGCAAGCAGTCGCGGTTGATCGCCCGGCGCGTAAACAACCGTCTTTCCGTTCTCGCTGCCGAACACGATGTGTTTGCCGACAAGCGTGACAGAGCAATACATGCTGTTCACATTACCGTACAGATCAAGTTTCTCTTCGTGCAGCAATTCGCCGGTGCCAGCGTTCAGCACGGTGAAGTGCTCTTCACGTGACACGGTGTAGAGGCGGCCATCATGATAGAGCGGTGATGCGTAATGGCGGGAACCCTTGATCCTGGCATTCCACAAACGCTTGGGCTGACCGAGGTCGGCGAGTTTGGTGGGCAGTTGGTAAGCGGAAGATTTATTCTCGATGTAGTAGATGACACCGTCGTGGACCAGTGGGGCTGCGTAAGCGAGTTTGCCAAACGCACGGCTGAGCACGTTGCCATCGGACGCGCGAATCGCTTCGCCATTGGACGTGAAGATGATGTCCTCGTTCTCGATCCGGACAACGATTGATGTGCCCCACTTGGGCTTGGACGGCACGCGCCACAGTTCTTTGCCGGTGTTCACGTCGAGGGCAACCATGTCGACGATATGCACGATGAGTTTGCCATCGGCAAGCAAGGGGGAACTGCTGGCCCCCCATTTGTGACTGGGCCGCTCAACGACGCGTGCCCATTTGCGG
>JANQFT010000224.1 GCA_028277685.1 Phycisphaeraceae bacterium | reverse complement strand
TACTTCCTGCGGCCCGACGACCGCTCCTTCACAGTCGCGGCTCGTAGGGTTCAAACTGAACCACGACCACTTCGTTCTTGTCCGTTGTTACAGCAGGTGTTATGCTTCTTTGCCTCACTCTCAATGTGGACCACTTTCCCGGAGCGACCGAACCACATGTTGCTGTAACGCTTCTCATCGTTGCCTGATCACGACCTTTTCGACTTCGCGGAGCTTTGTCTGCGCGCTGTGGTGATTGGGCTGGGCAAGTTGCAGCGAGGCACCAGCCGCGCTGCGCGATACCCCCTTGTGAAGCGTGCACGTGTTGCCCCGGCTCACCCGTTACCAATCCGGCCTCGGCTACTCCTATGCATTCGGCGTGTTCCCCGCGCTGGAATTGCTGCGCGCCCAGCCGAACATCGTGCGCCAGATCCTGCTGCACGATCCGCAACGCGGTGGAAAGGGAATCGGCAAAATCCTGAAAGTCTGCGATGCACATGGCATCACCACCAGCATCTGTCCGCGCGCGATTCATCGCATCGCTGGTCGTCCCCATCCCGTGGTGGCGGTGTTCGACAAGCAGCATCACACCCTCCGGCTGCACACGAATCACGTCCTGCTGCATGAACCGAGTTACGAAGGCAACGTGGGAACCATCATGCGAACCATGTTGGGTTTCGGCTTGCGTGACCTGGCGGTGATTGGTGCCGGGATCGACCTGCAAAGCCCCAGCGTGGTGCGCGCGTCCATGGGTGCCGTGTTCGGTCTGCGCTTTGCTGTATTCAGCAGCATGGATGGCTACCTGCATGCGGTCGGCTCGCGACAACTCTGCATGTTCACGCTGGATGCCAATCTCACGCTGGAACAATTCACCCCACGCCCACCTTTCACCCTCGCCTTCGGCAGTGAAGGTGCAGGACTACCAAACAACCTGCCCGCCTCCGGTACAAGGGTGCGTATTCCACATGCAGACACCATCGACTCATTGAACCTCGCCGTCGCCGCAGGCATCGCGATGTATCGCACCGCGCAGGTGTGACGGTTCGTAGGTTCGGGCAGGCCCGGCCCACCTGAAACGGGTGGGCTATCGCTGACTTCTGTGGGGGCCGGGTGCCACGGACAGCTTGCAGTTTGTTTCAAGATCATGGTCTACCCGGCTTTTTGGGATGTGCGTTGGTGTGTTTTGCGGTGTTCCTTGTGGTATCCCTACCAAGGCTGCGCGATGGTGGGACTTTGGTGCGTCGTGGTGGGGTGGGGGGCTGCGTCACTTTTTTTGACAAATGCCAAAGTTTGCGCGCAGGGTGGCGCGTCCTTGTATGGGGGCGCGTTTTTTGAGTCTTGAGTCTCGCACGATCCATGCTCTCCCGCCCTCAAGATGCGAGCCTTAAGGTTGCCGCCCTGGCACTTGATGACTCGCGTACCAGGGCTTGTAAGTGGTTTTTTGGCCAATGAATACGATCGAGTACCCGGGCAGATACGGACTGTCAGACCCGGGCCCCGCATAGTGCGTGCAAATGTAGTTTTTAAAATGGTTTATATTTATGCTACGGGGATTAGGGCGGGGTGCTGTGTGAGGTTGCCGGTGCATCTTGTTTGAGCGAAATGCACCAATACGTGTGGCAATCATCTTCACCCCAATGAAAAACCCCGTAAACGGAGGAGGGCGCCGAATACGGGGCGGAGGAGGAGAATGAGCAAGTTAAAAGGCTTGAAGCGCCAACATCCTTGCGGCGCTTCAAGCTTCGTTCAGGAGTGCGTCCAATCGGCGTTGGGCATCGGGTGAGAGTGCGATGTCGGCAAAGGCGCCGCCGTAACGTCGGACCATCACCAGCCGCTTCTGAAGCTCGAGTAGCTTCCGATCGCTGATCGTGGCTGGGTGCCAACGGGCCGCTTGCTCATCCGTGAGCTTCTGGGCCGATTGAACTTGGTCAAATGACGTTGCGAGCGACATGCGAATCCTTTCACCTACCTCTGCCGAATACCGTTGGGGTCGATCCGTCTATCCGTTCTCCTGATCGTTCTGTCTCTTTCGCATCACCCGGCGCGGATTGCGGAGCAGCTCCGGCCTGGCAGCGATCTTGTCGTTCATCTGTTCCAGCCACGTCCGCGGATGGACTTGCAGGTGATCTTTGGCTCCCAGAAGAATGACTTCCTTGCCGGGGTCTGCCATCCGCAGTAGTTGCTCGGGAATGCGGATGCGACCTTGTTTATCGAGTTCCACTCTTCGCGAGAGGCCGAAGAGCACCTGTTCATATTCGAGGACTTCATCGGGCGTGAGTTCGGAGGTTTCCAGTTCCTCTGCTCGCCGCTCGAAGCCACGCTCGGTGTAAACGCAAAGCGTGGGGCCCTCGCCGACCGTTACATAAAACGCCTGTCCATCTTGCGAGGCGTTGAGCCGATCGCGGATGTCTGAAGGGATCGCGAGGCGTTGCTTCGCGTCAATGGCGTGCTCGTAGATTCCGGTAAACAGCAATGCATGTGTTCCCTTGAGCATCCGTGCTCGGCTGTTCATGGGTTTATACCCCACAACACCCCACAACACAACACTTTTGTGACGAAAAATTCAAGTTATGGGAACCAGGTGAACGTAGATATGATAAGGAGGGGGGTGTTCACAGGGATACGGGGGAATCAAGGCCGGTGGAGTGCAGTCTTTTTAGTAGTCGTGGTCAAGCGGGCGATGCCTGGTATGTAGGCGATGCGGTGCGATCTGCGCAGTGGTAATGCAATCGGTACGGAGAAGGGATTAGGGCTTTTACGGAGAGGCGGTGATGGATGAGATTAAAGATTTTTCGAGATTCGGCCGAACAAGAGGGTTGTAATCCGGTACTAAAATAGTACTATATGTCCGTCGACAGACAACAGGGGGCACAGAAGGCGGCGTTTGGCATCCCGATTGTGCGCAACGGAAACGGGACCGTGTGGTCCTGGAAGTACATCACGAGGGATCGGCCGCCGGGCACGAAAGCGAGAACACCATGACGACGCTCACCAATTCACATTCACCACTCGATCAACTGCGTCGCCGCAGGGTCAAGACAGCCCAATCGCCCACAGCGCGACTGACGCCTCGTCAACAGGCAGACCTGCAGGAAATCCTGGCCGGCCCCATGGATTACGTGGATGACGAAGCGTTCGGCAAACGCAACGCCGAAGTCACGCTGTTTGAGAAGGCGCCGGAAATTCCCACGCCCAATACCAGTTGGTATCACCCGGTGATGGAAAATATCAGCGACACGCGCGGCTCGAAGGGCATCGTGAACGTGGTCCTCACCGCCAAGCAGGAGCAGGCTCTCTTCCTTCAGTTCAACTACTGCCGCTACCGCGTGGCACGTGAACAGGAAAAGCTTGGCGAGAACACGCCTAACGATGAGCAGGCATACGAACTGCTCAAGTGGTACGGCAAGGCATCGCACCTGCGTGATCGCATCGCCCAGTTCAACCTGGCACTCGTGTTGGCGATGGCGAAGCGCGTTCGTTCGAGCGACCTGGACTTTGCCGACCTGATCAGCGAAGGCAACATGGCGCTGCTGCGAGCGATCGACAAGTTCAACGTCGCGCGTGGGTTCAAGTTCAGCACCTACGCTTGCCGCGCGATTCTGAAAGCGTTCAGTCGTATCGGCGTGAAGCAGACGCAGTATCGCAACATGTTCCCCACGGATTTCGATCCGGCGCTCGAACGTTCGGACCATCAGCGTCGCAAGTTCGATGGCCACGAAGGAGATTGCGCCGACGAAGTGCGTCGTATCGTGCAGTCGAACGCTGCTGAACTGACCGATGTGGAACAGGCGGTGATCAACCATCGCTTTGCCATCAACCGCAAGCAGGAAGAAGCAACACCGCTCACCCTGGAACAAGTTGGTAAGCTGGTCGGCCTGACCAAAGAACGCGTCCGCCAGATTCAGAACAAGGCGCTGGACAAGATCCGTCGTACCCTTGAAGAGAAGTACATCGACGGCCCTGCCACCTCAGAGAGTACGCACGAAGCGGCCTGAATCAGGCTGAATGTAACAACCCGATCCTGAACTCCCGCCCCGGCCATCGCGTC
>JANQFT010000030.1 GCA_028277685.1 Phycisphaeraceae bacterium | reverse complement strand
GAATGGCGTTGGCCTGTGCGCGACGCGCGCCGCCGGTCAGGCTGCCGCCTTCGGTGAACACCACCGCGCGGTCGGCACGCAGGGTCATCGTGCGGCCGGATTCAGGATCGGAATACATCACCAGAATGTTGCCGGTCAGCAGAACGTAGTCTTCCTCATCGCCTCCCTGGTAGACCACGCTGTCTGCCCCGAAGTCGATGTTGCCGGCAATCTCCGGGGTGAGTTCGATGACTGGTTCCGGCTGCGGTTTAGGCGTGGCGGGAACTTCATCCGGCTTGGTCACGTCGTCCGGTGTGGTGTCCGGTGCCGATGGTGTATCAGGTGTACGCAGTGCGGTGCGGCGCGCTGCGCGTTGGGCCAGTTGATCGCGGGTAAAGTCCATCGGCCCATCAGGCATCTGCGTGGTAGCCCGGGCGATGTTCTGGTTGTAGCGCACGATACGGGCGATACCGGCCTGGGACAGCGGATCGGTTGCAGCAGAGCGGCGCAACATCAGGTCGGTTTTCATTTTTACCGACCCACCGATGGTGCCGGTGACGAGCAAGCGGTTGGCCTGCATCTGCACGGGGCTGCCGCCGAGTTCGCGCACTCGGTCGAGGTAGATCGCCAGGTGTCGCACGGTGGCGCCGGGTCGATCCTCGGGGGTGACGGTGATGAACGCACGGTCGGCTTTGAAGCCGTACGAACCGATGTTGATCGCCACATTCTGATTGAGCAGCAGTTGATACGCTTTGCCGACGCGCCAGGCGTTGATTTTGTCTGATTGGAGTTCGAGATCGGCTGGTAGCGGCATGCCGGGTACCACCAGGCCGGTGGCCGATCGCAGGGCACGTTGCTGCAGCAGGGCTGCAGTATCGGGTTGGTCAGCCCCCATCAGCAGAGGCAGGACGACAGCAAGCATCGCCAGCCCGATGCGCATCAGCGCGGTCGAAAGGCGACGAACCGGGCAATCAGGTGACATGTGAGGGCGATTCATGCAGCATTCCCGACGTGTTGAACCAGCCGCGATTATAGGACAGGCCCCCCCGGGGTGAAAGCGGCTTACGCATGACATTCCGCAGTCGTGCGGCTACACTTTCCGACCCAAGAACGAAGGAAATATGGAGGGCCTCGCCATGAGCGCCAAAGAATGTGAAGTCGGAATGCAACTTGATGTAAAATTCAACGAAGATGGGCTTGTTCCCGCCATCGTGCAGGATGCCGCCACCGGCGACGTGCTGATGATGGCCTGGATGAATGACGCGGCCATCAAACACACCATGGAATGTGGCAACGCCACGTTCTATTCACGCAGCCGCAAGAAAATGTGGGTGAAGGGCGAAAGCTCCGGCCACACGCAGAAGGTGATCGACCTGCGCGTCGACTGCGACCAGGACACCGTGCTGATGCGCGTCGAAAGTGCCGGCCCGGCCTGCCACGTGGGTTACCAGACCTGTTTCTATCGAGCACTGGAATCGGCGGACAGTCTGAAGTTTGTTGAGGAACGGGTCTTCGATCCGGCCGATGTCTATAAATAGAGGGCCAGCCGGTCGTCGTTGTCCGGGTGGCCTTGCAAAAGGCTGATCACGGGGAACCACCATGGCCGGATTGTTCGACGGTGCCGTCAAGCGGCTCGATAAAGCTGCGGAACACGCCAAGATCGACTCTGAAGCGGTCGAACGACTCAAGCATCCCAAAGCGACGCTTGAGGTGTCGGTTCCTGTGCGCATGGACGATGGTAGCCTGAGCATCTTCACCGGCTATCGCGTACATCACGATAACACCCGTGGACCAACCAAGGGCGGCATCCGCTTTCACCCGCAGGTCAGCCTCGATGAAGTCAAAGCGCTTGCGTTCTGGATGACGTTCAAGTGTGCTGTCACCAACGTTCCCTTCGGTGGTGGTAAGGGTGGTGTGGTGTGTAACCCGAAGGAACTATCGCATCTGGAAGTCGAGCGGCTCAGTCGTTCGTATATTCAGCAGATGGCGGATTTCATCGGACCGGATGTCGACATCCCCGCGCCCGATGTTTACACCAACGCACGCATCATGGGCTGGATGATGGATGAGTATTCCAAGATTCATCGCCGTTACCAGCCGGCGGTGATTACGGGTAAGCCCATTCCGCTGGGTGGCAGTTTGGGGCGTGAAGATGCGACCGGGCGCGGGGGTTACTACTGCGTGGAAGAACTGGCGAAGTTGCGAGGTTGGAATCGATCGGACATTCGCGTGGCGGTGCAGGGCTTCGGTAACGCCGGCCAAACGATCGCAAGGCTGCTGCACCAGAGCGGCTTCCGCATCGTGGCCGTCAGCGATTCACAAGGCGGCATTCATAACGATGTAGGCTTCGATGTGCCCAGCCTCATCCAGAACAAGAACGAAACACGCCATCTCAAAGCGGTGTACTGCAACGGTTCGGTCTGTGAAGAAGTGGATGCAGATACCATCACGAACGAACAGTTACTGGCACTTGATGTGGATGTGTTGGTGCCGGCCGCGCTGGAAGATCAGATCACCGGGGATAACGTCGACGACGTCAAAGCCGACGTGATTGTCGAACTGGCCAACGGCCCCACCACGCCCGATGCGGATGATGTGCTTTTCAATCGTGGGGTGTTGACGATCCCGGACATCTTGGCCAACGCCGGTGGTGTCACGGTGAGCTATTTCGAGTGGACCCAGAACAAGCAAGGGTACTACTGGCCGCTGGAAAGCGTGCAACAGCGATTGCAGAGCATGATGTCGCGCGAGTTCGCCGCGGTGTACGACGTGATGGAACAACACAAGGTGGACATGCGCACCGCGGCCTACATTCATGCCATGAATCGCATCGGTGAAGCGATCGAAGCCCAGGGCACGAAGCGGTACTTCGCGAATGGGGGGCATGAATAAATGAAGCCTCGCCCTCCCGCTTAATCAATACCACAACGCCTCCATCATCCCCGCGGACAGATTCAACCCGACGTGACCCGCGATGGCCGGTTCGATGCCGTGCCTCAGGCTCACCCCGCCGAGCACCAGGCCGATGAGGAAGATCTGCAGAATCTTCACGGCCGGCATGTTCGTGTTCTGCACATG